>PLBX01000490.1 GCA_003135495.1 Acidobacteriaceae bacterium
GCCCAGTCCCGCAATTGCGCAATCTCCTCCGCTCGTGTGACCGACAACGGCACAGTCGACGAAAGCGCAGTTAACAAATCCTGACTGCTCAACTCCTGCTTACGCGCAAAAGCCGCATACAAGGCCGTCTGCACCGCTGATTCAATCTCTGCCCCAGAAAATCCCTTCGCCGAAGCCGCCACGCCATCAAGATCAAAATCCGCGGCATTGCGTTTGCGCTTCGCCAACTGAATCGCAAATATCTGCTTCCGCTCCGCCGCGTCAGGTAGATCGACAAAGAACAATTCGTCAAAGCGCCCCTTGCGAATCAACTCCGGAGGCAACACCGTCACGTTGTTGCAAGTCGCTGCCACAAATACCGCCGGCTTCCTCTCCTGCATCCACGATAAAAACGCCGCCAGCAGCCGCGACGAAACTCCCGCATCCGCCGATGCCGAATCCGGTCCGCTCCCCGCAAAAACTTTTTCCAACTCATCGATCCACAAAACGCACGGAGCCAACCCCTCCGCCACGCGAAACACTTTCTGAATGCGCTTCTCGGTCTCGCCGATAAATTTGTCATACACCGCAGCCGTATCGAACTTCACCAGCGGCAGCTTCCACTCACCGGCGACGGCGCGCGCGCACAAACTCTTGCCGCAGCCTTGCACGCCCAAAATAATCACGCCCTTGGGCGGATCGAGCCCAAACTGCCGCGCGCCATCATCCCACGCGCCGCGCCGCTGCCCGAGCCAGCGCTTCAAATTGTCCAGCCCGCCAACGCTAGACATGTCATCCGTCGTATCAACGAACTCCAGCATCTCGGAGCGCTTGAGCAATGCTTTCTTCGCATCAAGCACATCTGTGATGCAATCGGTCGAAAGCGCAAGCCGTCCGACTACGGTCTGCGAGATGGCCCGTTCCGCAGCCTCTTCAGTCAGCCCGCGAAGATTTCCAGCCATGGCATCAACGCCATTCGCATCGAGCTGAAGTTTTAGCGAGTGCGTGCCAGCCATGCGCGTGTAAGTTTCGCGAATAATGTCGCGCAGCCGATCGCGGTCCGGCAGCGGCATGTCAAGAAATTCCACCAGGCTCGCCAACTCCGGCGGCATCTCAATAGCGGGCGCGGTCAACACCAGCGTTCGACGGTTCACAGAAAATTTCTGTCCCACATCGCGCAGCCGCCGCACCACGACCGGATTATCCATGTGCCGATGGAAATCCTTCAGCACAAACACCGCCTCAATCGTCATCGTCTCCAGATTCGCCAGCGCCTGCACTGGGTCGGTCGTGTTGTACATTGCAGTCTTCGGAGCGAGCCCATCATGCGAGACGGCCGACAGCGTTCGCGTCGCGCCAGCAACATCGCCGCCTGATCGCACGAGCCCATCGGCAATCGTCCATTCAAAGATCGGCAGACTAAGATCGGAGCACGCCGCCCGCACCAGCGTGAGCGCCCGCACTTCTTCCACCGTCTCCATAACAATGATAGGAGTCGAAGAATTGATCAGAATCTTCAGCCGGTCCATCGAGCTCGTGGAACTGATGGATCCGGAACTGATCGAGTTCGGCAAGTTCTGCAAATTCATCCCCTCGTATCCATTTGACCCCGCGCAACTTGCTCCCGTAGAATACAGCTTCGGTTCCCACCGGACATCTTCCTAGAACAATCTAGGACAACAAAGGTAATCAGCCTCATGGCAAATCATTTTTCGGCGCTCAAGCGCGCCCGTCAGACCACGAAGCGCACCGCCCGTAACCGGGCCAATGCATCGCAACTCCGCACCGCCCTGCGCGACCTGCGCGAGAGCCTCGAAAAGGGCGACAAAACCGCCGCCGGACAGACCTACCGCGAGACCGTATCCGCCCTCGACAAGGCCATCCAGAAGGGCGTTTTGCACGAAAACACCGCCTCCCGCTATAAGTCGCGACTGTCCGCACGTCTGAACGCGTTGAAATAGCGCAAGCCGCGCAGCCCGCCCGCAACCGCTCCGTAAGTGTTTTGAAGGGCTCGCCTTCAGCCGCGCCGTTATCCGCCAAAATTAATGCGGCTTTAGCCGCTGGGAGCGTCTCCCTCGAAGCCAGGGGCACCGCGCCTACCCGTATCGAAAAAGTAATCTCCCACCCCGCCACGCCGCCCGCAAAATCCTCTTGACCTTCCCTTGCAGCTTGTTATACTTAGGCGTTCTCAGGACATGCTTACTGCTTTCTTGCCGTCCTTTTGAACCTCCGCCCCGGTGTGGCAACTCCTTAAGAATTAAGCAACTTTCGGGATGGGCGGGGCATCTATTTTAGTAATTCTGGCAAATCCCACTAGGAATCCAGCCCGAATTGGTGCGTGGCTTTCCGTACAGATACCCCGTGGAGCGGGGGCGGGATCCGTAGCCTAAAAATTATTCCTTTTAAGGAGACTCACCCTAATGCGTTCTGATCGTGTTTTTGACGCTCTACATACGTTGCGGAACCGGTATATGCTTTGCCAGCTCGCCTCGAAAGCGACTCGCAAATTTCACAAGCCGAATACCCGCATCCAGGAAACTATGAATCAGGTGCTTGACAAAATCGCCGATGCGGAACGTCATGACATCCTGAGTGAACCAGAGAACTTTGCCGAAGCACAGCGGCGAGCTGCTTAAGCAGCTCCGCCGTGTGCCCGCACGGCGGCAAAGCAATCCATCCCCGCGGGAAAAATGAGAATCCCTCCCGAAGAAAAACTCCACATAGGTACATATGACCATTGCTGAACTGAAAGAAAAAAACATAACCGAGCTGACCAAGATCGCCCGATCTCTGGAGTTGCCCGGTGCCAGCGGACTCCGCAAACAAGACCTCATCTTTAAAATCCTGCAGGCGCAAAGCGAAAAAGAAGGACACATCTTCGCCGAGGGCGTCCTCGAGATTTTGCCCGACGGCTACGGCTTCCTGCGTTCGCCCGATTACAATTACCTGCCCGGCCCCGACGACATTTACGTCTCGCCCTCGCAGATCCGCAAGTTCGATTTAAAAACCGGCGACACCATCAGCGGCCAGGTCCGCCCTCCGCATGAAGGCGAAAAATATTTCGCGCTGGTCAAGATCGAGGCTGTCAATTTCGAATCGCCCGACGAAGCCCGCAACAAGATTCTCTTCGACAACCTGACGCCCCTCTATCCGCAGGAGCGTCTGAAGCTCGAAACTGTTCGCGAAAATCTAAGCGCCCGCGTCATGGACTTACTAACTCCCCTAGGCAAGGGACAGCGCGGCCTGATCGTCTCCCCACCCCGCGCCGGCAAAACCATGCTTCTGCAAAACGTGGCCAACTCCATCACCACGAATCATCCGGAAGTCGTCCTCATGGTTCTTCTAATCGATGAGCGCCCCGAAGAAGTCACCGACATGCAGCGCTCGGTTAAGGGGGAAGTGATTTCTTCGACCTTCGACGAACCCGCCGCCCGCCACGTTCAGGTAGCGGAAATGGTGATCGAGAAAGCCAAGCGCCTGGTCGAGCATAA
>PLBX01000532.1 GCA_003135495.1 Acidobacteriaceae bacterium
CGGCAAGCCGTGTCTCTACAGGAATAGATATGATTCTCGAACTCGCTAGCCAGGCTTATAACGCGCTGAAGCACAATCGCCGCCGTAGCATTCTCACTATGCTGGGCATGGCGTGGGGCATCGCGACGGTGGTTTTGTTGCTTGCCTATGGATCCGGTTTCGAGCGCGGTCTTTGGGTGGCTTTCCGCTCTTGGGGAACGAACTTGGTCTTTGTTTTCCCCGGACGCACGTCATTGCAGGCTGGCGGCACGAAAGCTGGCAGCGAGGTAAAGCTTACGATTAATGATTTGGATTACTTGCAAGCTGAAGTCCCACTTCTGAAGCGCATTTCACCTGAAACATCCAAGCAGAGCAGCGTCGCTTACGGCGCTCGGAGCGGCAGTTATAGCATCAGCGGAGTCTATCCCTATTACTCGCACATGCGCCGGATGGAGGTTGAAGAAGGAACATTTTTTACGGATCTTGACGAGAATACGCGCACTCGAGTTGCAGTCCTTGGCGCAGACGTGAAGAAGAAGCTGTTCTCGGGGCAAAATGCTTTAGGCGAGAAAGTGCGTCTTGATGGTATTTCCTACGAAGTAATTGGTGTGCTTAGACATGTCATCCAGAATGGCGACGAAAATATGAACGGGAAGGTTTACATCCCGTTCAGCGCCATGAGTGATCTTACGAACACTTTTTATTTGAGCGCCGTCGCCATGGAATATGAGGGCGATCACGAAAAAGTTGCAGGGGCGGTGCGCCGATCGATGGCGTTCCACCATGATTTCGATCCCAAAGATAAACGCGCCGTGTTTGTGTTCGATGTATTTGCTGATTTGCTCGACCTGCGAGTTATCACTACCGGAATCAAAATTCTTCTTGGCTTCATTGGACTGTTGACCCTCGGTATCGGCGGCGTGGGCTTGATGAATATCATGCTGGTGTCGGTTACCCAGCGCACGCGCGAAATCGGCGTCGAAAAGGCTCTTGGAGCGCGGGGGTGGCACATCCTTATTCAGTTTCTCGCGGAAGCACTAGCGATCACGCTTCTCGGGGGCATGGCTGGGGTAGTTCTCGCTTACATCGTTTCCTGGTCGGTTGGTTCGCTGACGTTGTGGAGCGCTTTTGTCGAAAATGGAAGCGAGGGGGATATTCATCTCGCTATTGACTCCACGACGTTGATTGCGTCGACCATGATTCTTGGAATCGTGGGAGTGATCAGCGGAATGCTTCCGGCAATTAAGGCGTCGCGTCTCGACCCCATCGAAGCCCTGCGCTACGAATAAAGGATGGTCGCACATGTGTGTGTCCCGCTCGTCCATCCGCGTCTCAGTCCGGCACTGAGTACAATGAACCGGTGTCCGATTCCAACTCCCTGCAGAAAGTTCTCGATCACTTACATCGTTATGAACATCCGTTACTAGCCTTTTCCGCACGCGACAATGGCGGGGAAATCGAGATTCTGATCGATCTTAAGAACTCAACTGTTCCGGTACATACCTACGTTTTGCCGATTCATGCTCGAGATCTGGATCATCCGCAATTCGCGTGGCATTTGCAGCGCCAACTTTACGATGGCTTACACGACTATTTCATTGAAATGTTTACGTGTACTCCGCAGGATCGCGGCGTTGACCGAAGCGAAATTTCTGCGGGAGACGGAAGGCGGGAAAGTTAACCCTTGTCCCTCCGCGACCAAATCGAGCGCGAGATTCGCGGATGCGGGGCAATTCCATTTTCGCGCTACATGGAAATATGCCTTTACGATCCGGCGCACGGTTACTATTCGTCGAATGCCGAGCAATTTGGCAAAGCCGGAGATTTTTATACTTCAAGCGATGTGCACGCCGTCTTCGGACGCCTGCTGGCGCGGCAGTTCGAGGAAATATGGAGGGCGCTCAACCGTCCGCCTCAAATCGAAATAGTCGAACTTGGTCCCGGGCGGGGGTTATTTGCTCGCGATGTGCTCGATTGGTCGAAAAAGAAGTTCCCAGACTTCTTCGCTGCCCTAACTTACACTCTTCAAGAAACTTCACCGGCGCTGCGAGCGAAACTGCAAGATAGTCTTTGCGAACATCTCGCGACCGGAAAGGCCGTGCTCCCTGCGGTGGGAAGGAGAGCGCTGTCGTCCGGCCAGGTCGGGGGTGATACGGAGATCTACCGCGGCCTCACAACCGAAGCACTGCTCCTCGTCTTTGCCAATGAATTCTTCGACGCCCTGCCGGTTGAGATTCTCAGTGGTAGCGGGAAGCTGCACATAGGGATGCAGAACAACCGGCTAACCGAAATCTGGTTACCGGCTTTGGCCGAAGAACTGGAATTTCTCGACCGCTACGGCGTTCATCCTGAGGAAGGCGAGCGCATTGAAGTACCGATCGTCGCGCAAGGCTGGATGCATCAAATCGCGCGTTCTATAACGCGCGGTTTGCTAGTGATGATCGACTACGGATACACGCGCAATCAACAACTCGCGGGCCGTCATCGTGGCACGCTGATGGCGTATCGCCATCACTCCGCCAGCCCTGATCCTTACCAGGCTCCCGGTGAGCAAGACCTGACGGCCCACGTAAACTTCACGGCGCTCGCCTCGGCATGTGAGAGCGCTGCCATGCGCTGCGAAAAGCTGCTCACGCAATCGCAATTTCTAATGGGCATCGGCGAAAAAAATCAGTTTGCTGACGCCTTCGAAGATTGTCGTGTCCCACAGGAGCGGGCGAAAGTGGCTCTGCAACTGAAACACCTGGTCACTCCTGAAGGAATGGGAGAGAAGTTCCAAGTTTTGCTGGCCAGCAGAGCAATTGATTCGAATATCGTGGCTACACTTTCTGGGCTGAGTTTCGGAAGCGAATCTTGGACTGCTAAATAGGTACCAAAGGTATGAACAGTTACGCCACATTTAACGCTCGTGAAACATCTTTGCAGTAAACTACGGGAAATGAGTTCGCCTCGGGTCTCTCGCTTCGCGCTGCCGCTGCAGGTCGCAGCAGTGTGCTATCGCCGGGTAAATTCGCACGCCGAGTTTCTGTTAGTTCACACCAACGGCGGAAGCAAGTGGACCTTTCCTAAGGGAGCCCCCGAGCCGCGTCTCTCGCACAGTCAGGCTGCAGAACGCGAAGCCAAAGAAGAGGCGGGCGCATTTGGCGTCATCGAGCCACGGCATTTTCACATCTACGTGCATTCCAAGGGAGTTTTTTGGCAGCCTCGCGGGGTGCAGGAACATGTGGTCAAAGCTTTTTTGATGGAGGTTCGCCAGACCCGCGAGCCGGAGGAAGACGGCCGGAATCCCACCTGGTTCGATGCAGAAAAAGCGCGCGCCATTCTCGCCAAGGGGCGTGAAGTGAAGTATGCCCATGAATTGCAAACCGTGATTAACCGGGCATTGCAGCGGCTGGGGATAGCGCATATGGCGGCGGCGGCGCGCTAGGGATGGAGTAGCGTGCGTCCTTGCCCGTCAACATGGAGTTATAGACTCAATCGTTATCCGACTGCACAACGACCTCCCTCCTCGTCCGCTATATTTGAATAGAGAAATCCATGATCCAACTTTCTGGCGCTGGCAAGCGCTATGGCCACAAACTTTTATTCGAGAACGCCGACTGGCTGATCACGCCCGAATCTCACATCGGACTTGTCGGAGCCAACGGAACCGGCAAATCGACCATCATGAAAATTCTTGCCGGGACCGAAACGCTCGACTATGGCTCCATCTCGCGGGCCAAGGGTATTTCGACCGGCTATCTTCCGCAGGATGGCCTCACCATGACTGGCCGCACGGTTTTTGCCGAATGCATGGCCGTGTTTGACGAACTGCACGCGATGGAGAAAGAAATGGAGGCGCTGACCCGGAGCATGTCGGAGTTGGATCATGAAGGCTCCGAATACTCGAATGTCGCCGATCGTTATCAGAAGCTCGAACATGAATTTGTCGCGCGCGATGGCTATACGCTCGAAGCGCAGGTTGGGCAGGTGCTCACGGGTTTAGGTTTTCATCGCGATGACTGGAAGCGGCAGACGGAGGAATTCTCCGGCGGGTGGCAGATGCGCATTGCGCTGGCGAAATTATTGCTTCAGAAGCCGAATCTGCTGCTGCTCGATGAACCGACCAACCATCTTGATCTCGAAGCGCGCAATTGGCTTGAGGAGTATCTGACTTCGTATCCCAACGCTTACGTGATCATTTCGCACGATCGTTATTTCCTGGACATCACCGTTAAGCGCATCGTGGAAATCTGGAACAAGCAGATGCATTTTTATGCCGGGAATTACGACCAATACCTGGCGGGCAAAACGGCGCGCAAGGAGCAGTTGGAAGCTGCTTACAAAACGCAGCATGAGCGCATAGAGCAACTCGAAGTGTTCATCAACCGCTTTCGCTATACGGCGACCAAGGCGAAGCAGGTGCAGAGCCGGATTAAAGAGCTGGAAAAGATGGAGCGGATTCAGATTCCGGAGGAGGAGAAGACTGTTCACTTTTCGTTTCCGCAGCCGAAACCGAGCGGTCGCATTGTCGCGGAGTTTGCGAACGTTGCCAAGAATTATGGCGAACGCGGAATTAACGAACACAAAGTGTTCGACAAAGTAAATTTCATGATCGAGCGCGGCGAGCGTATTGCGCTGGTGGGGGTCAATGGGGCAGGGAAGTCTACGCTGATTAAGCTGCTGGCTCAGCAGGAAAAATTGAGCGCTGGAGAGTACAAGCTCGGCCACGAAGTACATCTCGACTATTTTGCGCAGGATCAATATAAAGAGCTCGATCCGGAGGCGCGCATTCTGGATGATCTGGGCGAATTGTCGGGAGCCTCCACGCAAACCGAGTTGCGCAGCCTGTTGGGATGCTTTCTGTTTTCGGGAGACGATGTGTTTAAACGCATCGGGGTGCTCTCCGGAGGCGAGCGCAATCGCTATGCGCTATTGAAGATGCTGCTGCATCCGGCAAACTTTTTGCTGCTCGATGAGCCTACGAACCACCTTGATCTGCGCGCCAAGGATGTACTGCTTGAGGCGCTGATGAAATATACGGGCACGGTTGTGTTCGTTTCGCACGATCGCTATTTCATCGACAACCTGGCTACGCGGGTGTTTGAGATTGGCGATGGCGAGGTGGAAATTTATCCGGGGAATTATGAGGACTATTTGTGGAGGAAGCAGGGAAGAAGTGCCGTCGCCGTCGAGAGACCGAAGCCGTCGGTGCTGTCGTCATCGGCATGGCTCCCGGGAAATGGTGCGAAATCCCCTGTAGAGACGCGGCTTGCGGCNNTCTCCCGGCATCTCCAGCGCCGATGCAGCCGAACCCAAAGGCAAGCGGCTGAATCCGATTAAGCGCCAGCAGATGGAAGACCGCTTGCACGAAATAGAAGAAGAGATAGCCCGCGCCGAAGCTGCGACTACCTTGAGCGAAACCGAGCTCCAGAGATTTGTGAGCGCCGAAGAAACGCAGCGTCAGAACCAGGAACTCGCTCGCCAGAAGACCGATTTGCAGAGCCTGATGAAGGAATGGGAAGAGCTGTCGGGGACCCTTGAAACTGGCTAGCAGTTAAGGTTTTGGCACCGCTGATGCTCTCTCTGCTTCGGCTGCCAGGAATCGAGCTTCCGGTAGATCTATTCGAGCTTTATGACCGTGCTTCGCAAGAAGGTACAGGAGTTCATTGCCGCTCATCAGAGTGATAGGTTTCCCCTTAGCGAACTCGTATGCGTCTGGGCCATAGTCCGCTGTTGTGACAAGAATGCCCTTGTTCGCACCCTCGTTGTGTATGGTGCCCATGATTCCATTTCATTCCCTGACATGATTTTCCTCACGCCGTCGCTGCACGTCCGACTGGTTCAGCGCGCCGAACCCGGATTTTCACCTCGATGCGAGACCCCAGCCGGTTGATGATGGACATAAGGCGGTCAACGGTGAAGCGCCCAAGGTCCGCGTTGCGAATGCGCGAGAAGTCGGCCGCTGCAATGCCGGTGCGGCCGTGCGCCCCGCGCACGGTCAAGCGCTCTCGGTCGAGTGCCTTGATGATTTCGGCTGCGAGGATCGCTTTGAATTGCTCGACATCTGCATTTTTGTGTCCCAGATCGCGGAACACATTACCACTTCCACGCACTACTTCCATCTTTTCGGCTTTCATCGCAACATCTCCTTCAACCTTCTCAGGCGATCTTTAATCAAGTCTATTTCGCGTTTCGGCGTCTTGATGCCTCGCGTCGATTTCTTTTGGAACGTATCTACCACCCAGATTTCCTCCGCTGCGAGTTGCACCGTGTAGACCACGCGGAACGCGTCGCCCCGGAACGGCAGTGCGATCTCGAATACCCCCGATCCCAAGCCATGCATCGGCTTCGCAATATCGGCCTTTCCACCCTCGGCCGCTATCGTCAAGGCCGCCAGACAGATCGACCGGGCCCCCTCCGGGAACGTCTCGAATTCCCTCAGGGCCGCCCTAATCCACGAAACGGGCCGTGTGATTCGCGGCATTGAACTGTCCACCAAGGCATTCCTTTACGCCGCAATGTTGTCATACATGACAACAAATGTCAATAAGGAATTTGGACGGGCGAGGGCACCCGTCTCCACACGAGCAAAGGCAGACGCGGCTAGCCGCGTCTCGACAGGAGAATGTCCTACCCTGCCTGCTTCAACTCCTGTAGCACCTGTCTTGCTATTTCCTTGAGGGTTTCGAACACGCCTACGCCTTGGAAGGCTACGGCTTCGACGATGGGTTCGTTTTTCTTGCGCAGTTCTTTGGAGAGGGCCTCTACTGGCAGCACGTTTGGCAGGTCGCGCTTATTGAGTTGGAGGACGTAGGGAATTTTATTGAAGTCGTAGCCATGTTCTTTCAGGTTCGACATCAGGTTCTCGAGGGCTTCCACGTTGGCGTCCTGGCGCTCCTGTTGCGAATCGGCTACGAAGACGATGCCGTCCACACCGCGGAGAATTAACTTGCGGCTGGCATCGTAGAAGACCTGGCCGGGAACCGTGTAGAGGTGAATGCGAGTCTTGAAGCCCCGCACAGAGCCTAGATCCAGAGGCAGGAAGTCGAAGAACAGGGTTCGATCGGTCTCGGTAGCGAGCGAGATCATCTTGCCCTTCTGTTGTTCGGCTGTTTTCTGGAAGATGAACTGCAGGTTCGTCGTCTTGCCGCCTAATCCGGCGCCGTAGTAGACGATCTTGCAGTTGATCTCNNCTGCGAAGTTGATGAAACTCAAAAGGCTTCCTCAGAACTCTCGCGAAAAGGACTCTCGCAAACCCCGGCCTCAGCGCGCGAGTCTCTCGCTACTATTCAATCGAAAACAGCTTTGATTACTGCTGGTTTTTATATCACACCGGCAGGCATCGGCGCAGGTTACCCACGTTACTGAAACACTACGGGCTCAAATGGTTAGCATTGCAACCGTACCTAGCGTGGAGTGGGAAGAGGGTAATAGCCATCTTTGGTATACACCTTCACGTCAGGGCGCCGGACCCGCACTTCGATCTGGCGATAGCCTCCGATGCCCGCCTTTGGTGTGTAGCCCAGAGTGTATTGGTTGCGCGCGTCGCCTATCGCCTTCGCATAAGCTCGCTCGATATCTGCCTGCGCCATCTCGCCATAGACGGTGCCTCCGCCGGTCGCGTTGACGTATTTCGGCAAAATATCGCTGTATCCCACCAACTTGCCCGTCTTGGGGACGTGGACCCGCTGCAAGCGGTCGTAGATGGGGATCGCGGCGCCTTCCACGCCCACGGCGTATACGGTGATGTTCTGGGTCAGTAGGACTTTTAAAGTGTCGGCGTAGCTGGCGGTTGAGCCTTGCTCGCGGCCATCACTGATGATGANNCGCTTCGAAAGGTCGCGAGCCGCTAGAAGGACGGCATCGTTTAACACGTGGGCGACTTTCGGTGGAGTATAGACCGGAGTCACGGGAGGAGCGCCCACGGGTAGACCATTGATTATTGGCCCTTGTGGACCAAGCGGGCCGCTGGTGACGGGAGGACCGTTATTCGCTCCGCTGTATCCCTTGACCTCGTTCAAGGCAACCGTTAGTTGTTTGCCGACACCTTCGAAGTCCGTAACTCGGCTCACGGTGCTGCTGTAGGTGTAGATTCCGACCTCGTCGAACTGGCTGAAGGCTCCCTGTAGCGCCGACAGTGTCTCTTGGACTTTATGCAGGCCAACGTCCGGCATTCCGGTGTCAAAAATTACGGCAGCGGATAAAGGAAATGGATCACTGGTAAAGAACTTCAGAGTCTGTTTTTGCCCAGCTTCCAGGACAGAAAAATCTTTGGGCAGCAAGCCGCCGACCAACCGTCCGGCATTGTCAGTTACGGTGACGGGTAGGAGGACCAGGTTCGTGGTCACGGTGATGGTGTAAAGATCGGCGCCGGTTTCTGAATCCTTCGGAACGCTGCCAGCTGGGACCGTCCTAACGGGAGGCATGGGAGGCGGAGCCGGGGTATTGGCCGCAGGTGCGGAATTGGGGTTGCTTCGAGGTAGTTCTTTGGATCCGGTGGTCACTCCTGCTCCGGAATCGTCTGGAGCGGGAGTGTTCGAGCTGCTGTCTTCGTCCGCTCCCGGGCGTGGGCTGGGCGCTGCAGGAGGTGGGATGGGCCGCGTGGCCGAGGGAGCGTCGGGAATATCCTCGGGCTTCTGTTGCGCTGCCAAGAGGCCCGAAAGCGTTAAAATGAGCCCTAACATCACGAATCGGCTACTTTTTCTCGACATCCAGCCACCCTTTATCTTTCCGAGTCAAATCTTTCCGAGTCAATATTGCTGCGTTGAGTCCCGCTTCCCTACAGACCTGCCAGTTCCTATGATTCGGCTAATGGCTTATTTTTCATTCCTTGAGATGCCCGAGCGCGATACTTTGGTGCATCTAACCACTACAGCCTTGTACAGGATAGACTAGCAAAGTCTCGAAAAAACTGATGGCCAACTCTCAACGTAGATTTTTTTGTCTCATTTCGGTATTTGCTCTGGCGCTGTCGATTCCATTGGCCAGCCAAAATTCGGCGCCGCAAAACTCGACTGCACCGGCTTCCGCGCCACAGACAGCGGGCTCTGACTCTAGCGGGCAATCTCAGGATCAGTCACTCGAAACGTTGAAGGTGAATGTCGACGTTGTGCAGCTATTCTTCAACGTCAAAGATAAGCATGGAGCGTTGATTCCAAATCTTAATAAAGATAACTTCGATCTTTTTGAGGACGGGAAGCCGCAGACAATTAAATATTTCAAACCGGAATCCGATCTTCCGTTGACTCTCGGCATCCTGATTGATTCGAGCGGCAGCCAGATGCGTGTTCTCGACATGGAAAAAGAAGTTGGAGCTTCGTTCCTGGAGAGCACGCTCCGCCAAAAAGACGAGGCATTCGTTATCAGCTTTGATGTCGACATTACCCTGCTTCAGGATTTCACCAACTCAGTGAGCCGTCTCCGACGCGCGCTCAATCAAGCAAAGATTAATACTGGTGGAGTGAGCTGTGCGGGAGGTCCCCTCGGCCCTCAGGGTCCGATTCCGTGCTCTTCGACCGGTCCGAGAGGAACTGCGCTTTATGATGCGGTTTACCTTGCCTCGCATGACGAGCTCAGTCATGAAGTGGGGCGGAAGGCGATGATCTTACTTACGGATGGAGAGGATCAAGGGAGCCGTTTGAAAATTAAAGACGCGATCGAAGCTGCACAGAAAGCGGATGCCATCTGTTACGTGCTGCTGATTGCTGACCGGGGGTTCTACGGCATGGGCATGTATTCCGGCGATTCGGAGATGAGAAAACTCACCGAGGAAACCGGCGGCCGTATGATCCAGGTGGGAAACAAGATTGAAAAGCTCCGCGAAGCCTTCGACCAAATTTCCCATGAGTTGCGCAGCCAGTACAACATTGGTTACGTCCCCACCAACACCGTGCGCGACGGATCTTTCCGCAAAGTTGAAATCAAGCCCAAGCAGCATGAGTATAAGATTCAGGCGCGTAGCGGGTACTATGCCACCCCTCGTCACGAGGAGTAAATTCTCTCTCGCCAGCAGCCAAAAGTGGACTACCCCGCGGCAACAGTGCCGGCTAAGCTGGCATCCAAGATTTGCCAATGCCTAAAAGCATAACTTCGTCTGTTTTAAGATCCGTTTATCACAGCGGTCAAGACTACTCTCGTTGTTAAATTCGAGGTTAAATTCGATGAAGGAGAACATATGACGCGTACTATCAGAATTCTTGCCGTGGCCTTGCTGACTATTGTCGGCTTGGTAGGGACGTCCCTGCCAGCTCGGGCGGATGATCGGGACGAACACCGCGCGCGCTGTGAACGGCGCATTCACGCAGCACAAGACAAGCTGCGCGAAGCGGTTCAGAAGCACGGTGAAGACAGCAAACAGGCGCACAAGCGTCACGAGCAACTGGAACAGGTAAAGCGCGATTGCCCTGACTACCATGACACGGAGCATCATGACATGGATCATCACGACGACCACGATCAGCACTAGACATCCAATTCAGTTTGAGGATGATACAAAGGCCCATGCGGAATCGAGCATGGGCCATTTGCTTGTGGCATTCTGGAGTTTCGCAGCTGTAGCGGGGGCTCTTCTATTGAGCGTGCGAAAAGTCTTCCACGGCGAAAAGCTGGCCGTTCTTTTCGATGACGCCAATTCCAACGGAATCCATATCCGTGTCGAGAATGTTGGAACGGTGTGGCGGGGAATGCATGAATTGCGAGTGAATAAATTCCGCCGTCGGGCCCTGGGTTACGTTTTCCGAAAGTGAGCTAAAGCGCGCGCCAGTATGTTTCACGCGGGTAGAGAGATCCGGTTCTCCATCGAACTCATGCTGAGCGGTTCGATGTTCCGCCATAACTACAGCGTGCCGGCGCGCTGCCTTCACTAATGATTCGTTTCGCCGAAGCGAGGGCAATCCCTGCGCCTGTCGTGCCTGGTTGACCGAAGCATAGAGCGCATTTTCTGCACGGGCCACTGGTGTCTGAGGGTAGGCGGTCGAACACAGCATGATTAGTGCGATTGTTGCGAACAACATTTTGATTCGCATGTTGATATTCCTGAATTCAATAGAACGCGGAGAACCGCATGAAGGCAAGTTACGAATGCCGGGGGGAGTGGCGGCGAACGTTGTTAATACGGCTATTTCAAAGATTTGTTTGCAGGGCGATTCTTGAGTGGGATAACGAACTTCAAGGCCGACCAAACATCTGTCACTGCGCAGACTTTCACGTCGACGAGGCCAACGTCCAGCCCGGCTTGTCGAACTATATCTCCTGTGAGGTCGGTGGACACGCCTGAGCTTTTCTTTGGCCACGAAATCCAAAGCATGCCTGCCGGGGCTAAAGATTTAGCTGATCGGAGCAGATCGAGTTCCAAGGCTGCACGCGATTTAACGAACAAGAAAATGAAGTCGAGTGCTTTGCTGCTGTTAGCGATTATGCATTTCGCCAGAGAATCGCGAAGTTCGTTCTTTACGTCGTCTGGCACATGCAGCAGAGCAGCGCGGAAATGATCCTTGAGACCCAGCTTTTTCGCTAACGGAGTTCCTGAATATCCAGGCATAAAGAGCTTAACTGGAGTTTGTTACCTTAACCCTGAGAGTCGCTTAGTGAATACTTTTATCACGCGAACTCAATCGTGCGAACTCATATCGCGAACTCTCGCTACTGCTTGGGAGCGTAATAACCTTTGCGGGTGCGCACTTTGAGGCCTCGTTCCTGCGCTACGATTTCAATGGTGCGATAGCGGCCATCGGCAGCAAAATTGGCTGGCTTATAGGCGACGGCATATTGGCTGCGAAGCTCTTCCTGAATAGAGAGAAATGCATCGGACACATCGCGCATCTGGAAAGGGAAGAAGGCTCGGCCTCCCGTGGCTTCTGCGATGCGCTCGAGCACTCTGTCGCCCTTGTCCTTCATGCCGCTGATGTTGGTGCTAATTGTGTACACAATTACTTCTGCGCGTGCCGCCATATCGATGGCTTCCTCGCGCGTCACGTGACTGAGGTTATCGTCTCCGTCGCTCAATAAAATTATGGCGCGCCGCACTGGGCCTGATTGTTCTTGTTTGAGCAGCTTGTCGCGGCAGGCGAAATAAAGTGCGTCGTACATGGCGGTGCCGCCGCCCGCCCGCAACATTCTTACTCCCTTGGAGAGACCTTCTGTGCTGTCGGTGAAATCCTGCGTAACCTCGGGGGTGGCATCGAAGCCGACGACGAACGCCTTGTCGTAATGGGGGCGAATGATGGAGTTCAGAAATTCGATGGCTGCTTCCTGCTCGAATTTGAAACGATCGCGAACCGAATTGCTGGCGTCGACGAGCAGCCCGACCTGCAGAGGCAAATCGGTTTCACTACGAAAGCTGCGCAGCTCGGCCGGTCGCCGATCGTCGATTACCTTGAATTCGTCGCGCTTTAAATCCTTGATGTAGTGGCCGTGCCGGTCGGTAACGGTGAATACTACGCGGACTTCATTGACGGCACTGACGATTGTGGTGACCGACTCGTCGGAATCAGACTTGGGAGCTTTCTCGGGCTTCTGATCTTCCGCTGCTGGGGCGGTCGGAGCGGCAGGCGCAGATCGGGTTGGCGACGGGGCAGATTGTGGTGATGTGCTCGGCTGCTGGGGCGAAGAGGCCCCCGCCGCGGGCGTTGGGGATTCTTTTTGCGTGGCTGCGCTGTTTTGTTCGGGTGAATCTTGTTGGGCCGGGGCGGACGAAGCAGAGGGTGCCGTTTGACTGGCGAGCGAGCCAACCAGCACGGAAGAGACGACCAAAGGTAGAAGAATGCGAAATTTCATCAGGAGAAACGGTTAGCTTGATTCAGTCATTATAAACCGCCAAGGCCGCAGCAATGACGGCATTTGGGACCGGGCAACTAATGGCCAGGTTCTGCCCGAGGTCCTTCAGCCACGGCGACTTCCAGACTGTCCATTAAAGTTTGCAAATCTTCTGGCAAGGGTCGAGAAAACTTCAGGGATTCTTTGGTCCGCGGATGTACTAACTCGAGCGCTGCAGAATGCAGGAAATTACGATCAAGCTTCATGGTGGCAGGCATTCCTGCTGCTCGCCGCTTGTTCGACTGCGATCGCAATTCGCCTGGAGCACCATATAGCGAGTCGCCTACTACTGGATGTCCAAGCGATGACATGTGGACGCGAATCTGGTGGGTGCGTCCGGTTTCGATTTTGACTTCAACTAGCGCGAACTTGCCGTACGGGGAATCAATCTTTCGCTGGACCTTGTAATGAGTGACCGCCTCGCGGCCTCCGAAGCCTCGTGTCGTCATTCGCGTGCGGCGCTGGGAGTGGCGACTGATGGCGCTCTGGATGGTGCCGCGATCTTCCTTGGGCCAGCCGTGTATTAGCGCGAGATAGGTCTTGTGCACTTCGCGACCGCTGAACTGCTTGGCCAGCCGCTGATGGGATTCATCGTTCTTTGCGACTACCATCAGGCCGCTGGTGGCGCGATCCAGGCGATGAACGATGCCAGGACGCAGATCGCCGCCGACGCCGGAGAGAGTCTTGAAATGATGTAGGAGTGCGTTGACCAATGTTCCGCGATTGCGCGCGTCGTCGGTCGCTCCCGCCCCGGCATGTACCATCATGCCCGCGGGCTTGTTGACGATGGCCAGGTCGTCGTCTTCATACACGATATCGAGCGCGATCTCTTCCGCCATCGCGCGCAAAGGCAGGGCGTGCGGGGGCCCCTTCAACATAATTTGCTCGTCCCCCTTCAGCCGTAGCGATGCCTTCGCCGCCGTAGCGTTCACCAGTACTTCGCCTCTGTCGATGAGTTGCTGCACGCGGGCGCGACTGACCTCCGACGAAGTAATTTCGGAAAGATGTGCCGCCAGGTATTGGTCGAGGCGCTGACCCGCGCCATCTGACGAGACGACGAGAGTCATGGGGAATTTGGGCATGGGGAAGGGAACTGGTAAATGCTAGATGTTATTTTGTGCCGGCACTCGCTTCGGCACTCCACTCTTGAACCACCAGATCAAGCCGCCAGCGAGTACGAGCAGAATTGAAATGAGCTGGGTTCCTGTCATCAGTCCGCCGAAGACTTCGCCGCGTCCGGGATCGTCGCGCAGAAATTCGATGAAGTAGCGCTCGATTCCGTAGAGGATCATGAACGTGCCCCAGATCTGCCCATCGAATTTTTTGCGCTTGAAGAGCCACATGAGGAGAACAAAATTGAAGAACTCAGCCGCAGCTTCGATCAGTTGCGTGGGTTCGATGCGCACGCCTAGAGGTGTTCCGCTGACGGCGTTAGCGAGGGGATTGGTGAAGACGACGCCCCAGAAGTGATTCGTCGGCTTGCCGTAGCAGCATCCGGCGGAGAAACAGCCGAAGCGGCCGAGCACATGGCCAAAAGCAAGCCCCGGAGCGAAGCCATCCGTAGTGCGGAGCATAGGCATGTGGTGACGACGCATATACCACACCGCGGCGAGCAGGGCGGCGATCAGTCCGCCGGAAAATACGCCTCCTGCCTGTAGCGTGTTGAGACTGAAAATCTCGCGCCAATTGCTGGCATAGGTGCTCCAGTCATTGACGATGTAGAGAACCTTGGCACCGATAATGCCGGCGAGGACGACGAGAATGCCGAGGTTCCATGCGTCGTCGCCGTTGATGCCTTGCTTCTCGGAATTGCGGACGCTGATCCAGAGGCCGATCAGAACGCCGGACGCGACGAGCACGCCGTAGGTGGGCAGGTAGAAACTGCCTATGTGAAAAAGTCTGGGGAACACGTTAGTTTAGATGCTCCGGAAAAGGGCTAAGTGCCTGAAGAGAGTCTAGCAGAGGCTAAGATTTGAAGTACGGACGTTATCGCCGATTGCTGAGTGGAACCGAATGCATAGGTCCTTCGCTTCGCGAAGGATGACAACTTAGGGGAATTGAAGGATCCAAAGTACAAAGAGTAAAAAAACAAGCCGACCCACTGGGCCGTGTGGTGGGCCGAGAATGAACCCGTCTCAGACGGTGGGAACCCGCCGCGACCCATTAGGCTTTTCCGCATGACGGAACGTAGCACACAGGATCTTTTTGCGAGTCGAGTCCCCGTTCATTCGGCATTGGTTCAAAAATCGGTTACCACCAACACCAACTCCGCAGGTCGGCTTTCGCTTTTGATGCTAGGAAAATGTGCAGAGATTCGCAAGGAGAAAATGCAAAATAGTTGGCAGGAAGTTTGCTAGAGGATGCAATGTCTTTTGCTATGAACGGGTGCTATGAACGAGCAACTGCTGAGCTGCGCTCAGCTTGGACCCTTCGACTTCGCTCAGGGCAGGCTCGCGCGACGCCCGTCCCCACACAAGATTCGACTTCACCCCGTTAAGCGATTCTCTTCCAGAACTTCATCGAGCGCGTTCGCCAGCTTGCTGGCTCGTTGCCGCACCTCGGGAGTGGGCGCCTGAAGCCGGCGTTTCAGCAGATGGTACTCGTCCGCAATATTCAACGCCGCAAGCACTGCGAGTCGAACGGAGTCGACAGTCGCGGTCTGTTCGGATACGGCGCGCATCTTGCCGTCCACATATTCGGCAAGTTTGAGAATGTATTCCGAGTCCGAGCCCCGCAGGTTATACACCTGATCAAAAATTTCAACTCGAACGCTGCCACTTCCATTGATCGCGGGCTGAGCCGCGGGTCTAGCGACAGGTTTCGTCAACGTATCTGCCGGAGTTTGCTTGCTTGCAGTAGCCATATCACTCCTCGGGTCCGCTTCTGCCAGACGATTGCCGGGCAAATGCTCGCCGCCATCGATTACTTCAACATTTAGTTTGCTACCATCGTTTGCTTCGCCGTTGTGGTTCAGCTTGCGGCCTGCTCATGCGTCAAGCTGTCCATTTGGCCCAACATTTTTTCGACCCGGCCGCGAATGTCCTCACGATCTTTGCGAAGCTGCAGCAGTTCGCGACGCATGCTTTCATTTTCTTCCTCGCGCTCTTCGAGTTGCTCTCGAAGACGCTTTACGTCGCGCTCGGCCGTGGCTCGCGCCTCTTTCGCAGCCTTGTACAACTCAATGGTGCGATAAACTTTCTCTTCCAGCGCCACAAAATCTTCAGCAGGAACCTGCGCAGATACCTCTTCGATGGATTTCACAGACATGGGCACCACTCACTTTCGGGAATAAATCACTATTGAGGCGAAGTATAACGCAGTTTGCTGTGGAAGAACCGCGACTTTTCCCGCCACTCGTGCATTTACCGCAGCAGAAGTTTGGCCGTTCATAGCAACAGATCCGTGGGGCGCGCGGAAAGGCATTGTCCGGAAAGATCGATGGTATGAACTTGAAGCTGAGCGGCAAAAATCTTTACCACAGGGGGGCACTGAGGTAGCACAGGATTCACGGAGGAAGACTTCCGTTGGGTGCGTTTCGCTGACACTGGCTTGGCGGTGTTATTGCCGACTGACGCGAGACGCGGCAAGCCGCGTCTC
>PLBX01000034.1 GCA_003135495.1 Acidobacteriaceae bacterium
GCAAATCCGCGGCGCTCTCTCGGCGGCTTCTTGGCTTTATTAATCATGATGTACCCGCCATTCGCGCCCGGAACGCTGCCCTCGACCACCAAAAGATTCTCTTCCTTATCGACGCCCAGAATCCGCAAATTGCGGGTCGTGATCCGGGCATCGCCCATGTGACCCGACATCCGCATGCCTTTAAACACGCGGGAGGGAAATGCCGACGAACCAATCGAACCCGTAATCTGAAACATCGAACCGTGCGACTTTGGACCGCCTGCAAAATGATGGCGCTTCACTACACCCTGAAAGCCGTGTCCCTTGCTCGTTCCAATCACATCGACGAAACGCTCGTTTTCAAAAATATCCACCAGAATGCGATCGCCCGGCTTTATAACGCCTTCAGTCGTCTCGCCCGGAGCGTCCACTTCGATCGCAACCTCGCGTACAAATCTCACGGGAGGAAGGTTGTGTTTGGCGAAGTGCCCCTTCATTGCCTTGGTCAACTTCTTTTCCTTCACAAACTCAACCAAGCCAATCTGCGCCGACTCGTAGCCATCCTTGGTCTGGGTCTTATGTTGCGTGATCACGCATGGCCCCGCCTGCAACACCGTCGCCGGCCGCACGTCGCCCTTCGAATCGAAGAGCTGCGTCATGCCGACCTTCTTGCCCAGAATTCCAGTAACTCTCGCCATTTCCCTCTCCATTCCCAGCTTGGCTCGCCTAATCTCTAGCGGCTATTGGCTGAGGAGCTATCGCTCCTTATGTTGTGTGGTGCGGGCGACCTCGCCCGCACAGGACGGGCGAGTCGCCCGTCCCCACACTACTTGCCTACCTACTTATGTTCTTTCCCGAACGCCTTAATCTCCACATCCACTCCGGCCGGCAAATCAAGCTTCATCAGCGCATCAACCGTCTGCTGCGTCGGCTCCAGAATATCGAGCAGCCGCTTGTGGGTGCGGATCTCAAACGCTTCCCGCGATTTCTTATCCACGTGCGGAGAACGCAGCACGCAGTATTTATTCTTCATCGTGGGCAGTGGAATCGGCCCTGCAATCTGCGCGCCGGTACGTTTCGCTGTTTCCACAATCTCGCCCGTAGACTGATCCAAGATGCGGTAGTCGTAAGCTTTCAGCCGAATTCGAATTCTTTCTTTTCCAGTCACTGTTCACTCTCTTTACCCCTCCCGGCTAATACTGCACCCCGGGAAGAAAGATCTGGCGGCAATCCGCAAGCCGCGAATTAAGTTTTACATCTGCAATCTGACCTCTAACCTCTGACCTTGCCCTACCTCTGACCTTCCCTACTTCACAATCTCCGCAATCGTTCCTGCTCCCACCGTGTGGCCGCCTTCGCGAATCGCAAACCGCAATCCCTTTTCCATCGCCACCGGCGTGATCAGCTCAATCACCAGGCTGACATTGTCCCCAGGCATCACCATCTCCGTGCCCGACGGCAACTCCGCCACGCCCGTCACGTCCGTCGTCCTTAAATAAAACTGCGGACGATATCCCTTGAAGAATGGCGTATGCCGCCCGCCTTCTTCTTTCGTGAGAATGTAAACCTCAGCCTTGAACTTCGTATGCGGAGTGATCGATCCCGTCTTCGCCAAGACCATCCCGCGCTCGACATCTTCTTTCGCAATGCCGCGCAGCAGGAGTCCAGCATTGTCGCCCGCCAGGCCTTCGTCCAACTGCTTCTTGAACATTTCGACGCCCGTCACCACCGTCTTGCGCGTCTCGCGGAAGCCGACAATCTCCGCTTCCTCGCCCACCTTCACCTTGCCACGCTCGATGCGTCCGGTCACAACCGTGCCGCGTCCCTGAATCGAAAAAATATCTTCAATCGGCATCAGGAACGGCTTATCCAGTTCACGCGCCGGCTGCGGGATGCTCTTGTCCACCGCCTCCATCAACGCGTCAATCTGCTTCTCCCAATTCGCTTCGCCATTCAACGCGCCCAGAGCCGACAACCGGATCACCGGCACATCGTCGCCCGGATACTGATACGCCTTCAGCAATTCCCGAACTTCCAGCTCAACCAGATCCAGCAACTCCGGATCATCCACCGCATCGCACTTATTCAACGCCACAACGATGTACGGCACACCAACCTGCCGAGCAAGCAGCACATGCTCACGCGTCTGCGGCATCGGACCGTCCGTGGCGGCCACCACGAGAATCGCACCATCCATCTGCGCCGCGCCCGTNNCCCGTGATCATGTTCTTGATGTAATCCGCGTGCCCCGGGCAATCCACGTGCGCGTAGTGCCGGTTCGGCGTCTCGTACTCAACGTGCGCCGTGGCAATGGTTATGCCACGCGCCTTTTCTTCCGGAGCGTTATCGATCGAATCAAACGACCGGAACGTGTTCTTCGGATTATGCTTCGACAANNTGGTCAATGTGACCAATCGTCCCCACGTTGCAGTGCGGCTTATTCCGCTCAAACTTTTCTTTCGCCATTTCCTCTTAGCTCCGTGTGGCGCGGGCGCCCTCGCCCGCGTCCGAATATGCCGTCCCCTACGGGACTCGCTTCTTTTACTCAACTTCCCAGGGCTTACGCCCTGGGCTAATTTCTTCCGCCCCTTCGGGGCTACCTCGACGCCGTCTTACCCTGCGTCTTGGCGATAATCTCGTCCGCCACATGCCGCGGAGCCTCTTCATAGCGCGCAAAATGCATCGAGTACTCGGCGCGTCCCTGCGTTGATGAACGCATGTGCGTCGCGTAGCCAAACATCTCCGCGAGAGGGACGATGGCCTTGATCACCTGCGAACCGGCGCGATGNNCGACGCGAACTCAGGTCGCCCATGATCGTGCCCGCGTAGTCTTCCGGAGTCACGACCTCAACCGCCATCACCGGCTCCAGAATCACCGGGCTCGCCTTGCGCGCCGCTTCTTTGAACGCCATCGATCCGGCAATCTTGAACGCCATTTCGTTGGAGTCGACGTCGTGATAGCTGCCGTCGTAAAGTGTCGCCTTGATGTCGACCATCGGATAGCCAGCGAGAACGCCGCCTTCCATGGCTTCCTGCATACCCTGATCGATCGGCTTGATGTATTCCTTGGGCACCGTGCCGCCGACGATATCGTTGATGAACTCGTAGCCCTTGCCCGGCTCGTTCGGATCGAGATAAATTTTCGCGTGCCCGTACTGGCCGCGGCCGCCGGTCTGCCGGATGTACTTGCCTTCCGCCTCGGCGTGCTTGCGAATCGTCTCGCGATACGCTACCTGCGGCTTGCCCACGTTCGCTTCAACTTTGTATTCACGCATCATGCGGTCGACGATGATTTCCAGATGCAACTCACCCATGCCGCTGATGATCGTCTGCCCGCTGTCGGGATCGGTGTGAACTTTAAAGGT
>PLBX01000213.1:0-12095 GCA_003135495.1 Acidobacteriaceae bacterium
ACGGCAGATACCCTTTACGTTTCCGATAAGCGGCATGAGCTGAAATTCCACCCGCACCCATCCGCTCCACTCTCCCTCCTTCAGAACAAACTGCTGGTCCTGCACGCTGATCCGCGCCACCGATTCCAGCGGATCAACATCAACAGTGAATGGCTCCGTAGCCGGAGGCGAATTCTTGCGAAAGGTATTATCCGGACCAATCAGATTTGTCGCGACCCGATTATTTTTCACGTCAACCTGCAAAACTTCTCCGCCCTCAATCGCTCCAACCGCCGCCGTGGGGTCATCCGTGTAAAACGTAAAAGTCCCGTACGTGCCTCGAAGATCGGGCGTGCCCATTCCGGAAAGCGTCTTCCCTTTCGCAGCAATCGGGGGGAAATTCGCCGGAATGCGATACACATAATTCGGCACGCGATGCTCGTCCAGAATTTCCCAGAAAGCCTTGCCATGCCGCAATTGCTCCGCCGTCCCGCTGCCCAGCGGAATCACCCAACTGCCAATCTGAAAACTGTGCTTCGGAGCCTCCACCCGCGAGGTAGAAAAATAGAGCTGAAAAGTTTTGGGATCGCGATGAATGAAATCAAAAATGCCGTGGCCGCCCGCATTCATCCCGGTTATCAGATTTGACCAAGCCACCGGGCTTTGCGGAGGAATGCTGGTCGTCAGCCGCCGAAACGAGCCTTGCTTAGCCAATCGCGCAAAATTCGGCATCTTGCCCTCAGCCATAAACTTCGTAAGCAGATCAGGGTCGAGGCCATCGATTCCGAGGATGATCATCTTACGGGCTTGCGATGATCCGCCGCGCGCTTGTTCGCATGAAGGCAGTAAGCCGAGGCCCGCGACACACAGCGCCAACAGGCTCAAGCACCGAAGATGCTTTCTAAAACACAAGGCCATTGCCAGTAAGTTATTGCAAGAATTTCTCTGCCAACGAAGGATCAAACAATAAAGGATCAAATTTTGATCTGCAAATGTTGTCCTTCGGCTCTGGTACCGAGACTCGTCGGCGATGGGAGGTTCGTGAACATGACAATCCACGCCTAATCGCGTCATGACGTACAGATATCCTCTGTGACCTCCGTGGCCCCTCCGTGGCCCCTGTGGTGAGCACTTGGTCTTCTCACGCCGCTAGAAATCTGAACATCAAGTATATGAATTGTACTTTACACTTGCTGTCATGATCCGAAAAGTCACTCCCCGCGGGTGCGGTATATTTCTTGGCCTTGTTTTCTTTTTTGCTGATTTTTCTGTCGCGGCCACAAAACCTAACTTAGTGTTGATTACACTCGACTCGGTTCGAGCCGACCGCATGGGTTTTCTCGGCTCAAAAGTTTCCGCTACTCCGAACCTCGATCGCCTGGCCGAGCGAAGCCTCATATTTGAACATGCCTACTCCCAAGCGCCGAGTAGTGTAGTTTCGCACGCCACAATTCTCTCCGGAGCATATCCACAAAGCACAGGAATGAGCGAAATCGGCGGCGTGCTACTCCACACGCTTCCCTATCTTCCCGATTTGCTCAAGGCGCAAGGCTACCGCACGGCCGCATTTGTAAGTTCCATTGACCTCGATCCGCGCAATGGTCTGGCACAAGGATTTAATCGCGGCTTCGAAAACTACGACGCTGGCTTTTCTCCCGCCATTCCAGGCGATGCTCATACCCCGATCACCGAACGCAGCCCTGCATTAACACTGGAGCGGGCGAATGCCTGGCTCGATCGCAACGCCCATGGTCCTCTGCCGCTTTTTCTGTGGGTACACCTTGGCAATACGCGGGCCTCAGGCGAATCCTACAATTCCGCCGTCACTTTATCCGATGCGGCGATTGGCAAATTAATCAGTGTTCTACAAAAGCTCAAAATTTATGACAACACGGCCGTACTCGTCGTCGCAGCCCACGGCGAGAGTCTCGGTGCCCACGGCGAAGAAACTCACGGCATCTTTCTTTATGATGAAACCATTCACGTGCCGTTGTTAGTAAAGCTGCCCGACAGCAACGCTGCTGGAAAGTCGCCATCAAACCATGTGAACGCGAAGGCACGACTCGTGGATATCGCGCCAAGCCTTCTCGAAATAGCGGCGATACCCGTTCCCTCGCAAATGCCGGGGCAATCGCTGATTCGCATCGCCAAGAGCGGCGGCGACCAACCGGCATATTCCCGCAGCGATCTGCCTCATCGCGGATTCGGCTGGAGTCCGCTTGAATCGTGGCGAGCAGGCAAGTATCTCTACATTCGCGCTCCTAAGCCCGAACTCTACGATTTAACCGCCGACCCCGCCGCCACCCACAATCTCGCGCAAACCTCGAAAGCCACCCTGGATACCATGGCCGCGCAGCTCGAAAGCTTCGACAAGCGTTTTAACGGCGAAGCAGGTAAGTCGACCGCGGAACTGAGTTCGTCGGAGATGCAAAAGCTCGCATCGCTCGGCTACATAGGGCTGCAGAAATCCTCAACCTCGTCCGCAGCCGTTACCGGAACCGACCCAAAAGACAAGATCGCGGTTGCCAACAAAGTGATCGCGGCAACTTCGACTCGCGACCAGTCAAAACCGGATCGCACAATCGCGGCGCTGAATCCCGTCATCTCCGCAGATCCTAACCTATACCTGGCCCAATATACGATCGGAGTGGCCTTCGCGCGACAGGCGAAATACTCCGCAGCCATAGAGCATCTGCACAAAGCCATTGAACTGCAGCCAGACGCCGCCTGGGCGCATTACGAAATCGGGGCGAGTTTGCTGAAAACCGCAGATTTCAAAACGGCGATCGTTCACCTCGAGATCGCCACGCAACGCCTGCCCGAATTCGCCCCGGCGCACACAGCTCTGGCCGACGCCTACGAACATACGGGACGATCCGAAGATGCGAAGAAGGAACGGAGAAAGTAACTTAACGCCTTGTCCAATACCTTTGCGTAACTTTTCGCCGCGAAATTATCTTTAGCACGCGCTTGCAGAAAGTTCATTCTGGAGAATGATCTTTCAACTGCTCAGCCATCGCTCGTTCTTTATTCGCGTTTAGCTGGTTTCCGAGTTGCTGATACGTATCAGCCAGAACTGCGTGGGCCTCGGCAGATTCCGGATCAGCTTTGGAGGCTCGAATCAGCTTTGGCAGCGCCGCTTCGGCCTGGCCTTCCCGAAAAAGCAATTCGCCGTATTTCAGATTCGTCAAAAAATGATCCGGCTCGATCTTTAAACTACTTTCAAACTCCGCAGTCGCCTCAGGAATATGCTTCAACCGCAAATGAACGGCCCCAAGATAGAAATGCAATTGCGCCGAACTCGGACTGCACACGACCGCTGCCTGCATCTCCGGAAGCGACGCTTCCCACTGCCCGGTTTTTATTAATGCCAATCCCAACTCATAATGCGCCATGCCGGAACTAGCGTTCTTTTCAGCGGCAGTGCGCAAGATCGGCAACGCTTCCTGGTATCGCTGCAAATGAATCAAGGCACGTCCCAACTCCAGATATCCACTCGCCAAATCGGGCTGAAGGCGCACAACTTCTCGCAACTCAGAAGCCGCCTCCTCGTAATGATCTTCTTCAATATCGACCAGCGCGCGATGAAACTTGTTCGCTATTTCGATCTTGTCTTTCGGATCAACCGAAGATGCGCTATCGCCGTTCGACGCCGCGCTATCCGACGCCAGATATCCCAGAGCTCGTAGCTTTTCCGCCTGCGTCGGGTCCATTTTTGTTGGACCCGTAGATACGCTGCTGGTTTTTTGCCGGAAGTCGCCTAGTTGCGACTCCAGAGTGTCCGCGACAGCTTTCGCGCTCGGCGCAATATTCCTCAGAGCTCCAGGATCGGAGGACTCGTCATACAGTTCCCGCTTAGGAGCTTGCACGTAGAGGTACTTTTCGGTTCTCCAGGATTGTAATGCGCTCCACCCAAAAGCGCGGTGACTATAATTCGTTTCGGAATAAACCTCACGCTCCAAAGCTTTGTTCCCGTTACTAGCCGGCGATCCCGCACTGTTCTTGGCGGCCCCAGTTGTTTTTTTCCCGGGAATCGATGCGAGAAGCGAATGCGCTTGCATCGTGGACGGAACCGGCACTCCCGCAGCCTCCAGTAACGACGGAGCTATATCGGCGAGCGCCACGCGCTCCTCCACTCTCTCTCCTCCAGATCGCCCCGCAGGAAGTTTCAACAGCAGTGGAACGTGAATAGTCTCGTCATACAGAAACATCCCGTGCCGCTCTTCTCCGTGCTCCCCAAACGCTTCGCCGTGGTCGGCGGCAATTGCAATTACAGAATTGTCATACAAACCGTGCTTGCGCAAGACCTCCACGAAGCTGCCCACAATCGAATCCGTATATGCAATCTCGCCGTCGTAAGGCTGGGATGCGTATTTCGTTTTAAACGGTTCCGGCGGGTCATAGGGATCGTGCGGGTCGTAAAAGTGAAGCCAGATAAAAAACGGTTGCTGCTGGTGGCGGCTCAGCCAACCAAGAGCCCGGTTAGCAACGTCTTCCGCGCGCCGCTCGATGCTCTTATAGCGATCCTCTCCAGGCTTGCGCTGATGGAAATGCCCATCGTATAAATCGAAACCTCGATCAAAACCGGGAGCGGCAGCGGCAGGGTCGAGAATATACGCCCCCAAAAACGCAGCCGTGTGATACCCGTGATGATGCAACAAATCCGGTAAGTACGGTAGTTCCGGGCGCAAAGGCGCACCCAAATCTTCCAGGTGGCTGAATTGAGGATAAGTGCCCGTGAGCAACGCCGCGTGTGATGGCGTGGTGAGAGGGACCTGGGCGTAGGCTCGCGTAAATACCACGCTCTGCGTGGCAAGAGCATCGAGATTAGGAGTCAGCCCACGCTCGGAGCCAAGAAACCCCATGCGATCAGCGCGGGTGGTATCGAGAGTTATCAGGATTATGTTGGGTGGCTTTGCCGCCCGAGACTGAACTTTCGGGGATTTCGATGGGTTAGCAGCATTTGTACCCAGCGCACAACACAAAACGAAAAGCGACCATCGGACAAACGGCATAAGCTGGAAAAAGTCTAGCATAGGGTGGCCGTGAGTCTTGGTAAGTCTGATAAACATTCCCCGCCGGTGCCGCAAGAAAAAAGGCCGACCTGAACGGTCGGCCCAAAAGTTCCACAGGTTTCGAAAGGTTAGAAATCGAACCTGATTGCTAGCTGCGTAATGCGGTGACCACCCGTGTCCCCAGTAGTTGACGTTGACTGGCCGAACAGCGGACTGGCAAAGTTCGCGCCACCCGCAGTGTCCGGATTTAGGAAATTAGGATGGTTTAGCAGATCAAAGAAGTTCGCATCGAATCTGAAGGCCGCACGCTCGTTGATCTTAAAGCTCTTACTGACGCCGAAATCAACATTAGCAAAATGCGGTCCAGGGATTGCACCTCTACCCAAGTTCGGGTCGCACCACAGTCCGCCATGCGTGTTGACGTTTATAGCGGGATTCGTTAAGCACGAAGCAGCGGATACGAATTGGGTCGGGTCGAAATATTGGCGCCCAGCAGATGAACCGTTTGTGGGCGGAAGGATTTTTTGCTGAATAGCGCCGAGAACGGTACCCGGTCCCACGAAATTGGGACGATCGATACGAGTTCCGTCCTTATTGGAGTCACTCGAGCCGTCGTACAAGCCAATTGGTGCGCCAGTATTCCACGAGACAATGCCATTCATTGCCCAACCGCCCAGGAAGCGGTTTCCGTGGAAGACGGGTAAGTTATAGTTAAATGACACCACGATCCGGTGACGAATATCAAAGTCGGATGGGCCGTAATCGTTTCTTAAGTTTTGAACATCCGTTGCGGAAACAGCCAAAGTCCTGGATCTAAACACATCACTTAGTTCGTCGAGAGACTTGGCATAAGTGTAATTAGCGTTCATGGATAGCCCGTAGCTAAAGCGTTTACGAAGTGTTAGATCAAATGCGTTGTAGTTGGAACCATAGTAATTTCCGCGTGCGTTATCGCTGTTGAAAATCTGATTGGGGCGCGCCGCCAAAGGACCGGTGGAACCGAACGAGACCCGGCCGTCAAACGTATTGCGGTTGACGATGCCGATGAGCTTACGACCCTCGGTGCCAACATAATTGGCTTCAAGAGCCCAATCCTTGCCCAGCGCATATTCCAGTCCGAAGTTTTGCTGCATGTAATACGGCGACACGAGGTTCTGATCCATGTGCCGAGGCACAGGCTTCGGCAATCCACCCGGGAAGAAGGTAGGGTTCACGAACGCCGCGGTAGAGGTAAAAGGAATGGTTAACAGGCCAGGCGTCTGTAGCGCTCCCAAAGCAACCCCACTGCTGAAACCAGTTACCTCATCCGCATAGTAGGGGGCATTAAAGCGGATGTTCTCGAACACGTTGTTATAGATGCGATCGTAAAATTCTCCGAAAGCACCCCTGACCACAAGCTTTTGGTTCCCCATCGTATCCAATGCAAATCCGACGCGCGGCCCAAAGTTATTCAGGTCCTTATTCCAAATGCTGGTGTTGTGCACTTGAAATGTCGCGCCAGCTTCGTACGAGTAATACTGGCTGTTTGACGGAAAGAACTGATTACACGGAGGTGCAGCGCAGGAAAACGGAGTCACGCCGTCACCGAAATAAACGTTCGAATCAATATTCGGCTGGAAATTATGAGGCGGTCCGAAATATTCCCATCGTAATCCAAGGTTCACGGTTAGCCGCGAAGTTACGCGCCAATCATCCTGCCCGTAGATGCCCACTTCGTTCGCGCGGTATCCGCGATAGAAGTTTGGCACCGCACCGGTGCTTGGCACTACTGCGGCCCCCGCGTAGTACCACGAACCGATTCCAGGATAACCATAGTGTTGGTTGATCGCGTCGGTGAATACGCCGTCGGTGATAAGGGATTCCGCACCCCAACTGGCAAAGTGACCATATGCATCGTTACTGANNACTCCCCACCAAATTTTAGCTGATGCTTGCCATGGGTAATTGCAATGTCATCCTTGTACTGAAATTCGTTTTCCGTGAAGAATTGCGGAATGCCTAGCCCTGCGCCCAATCCCACTCCCAGCGGGTCGATGGAGTATTGTTCAGGGATCCCAGCGCTGCCGGGATCAATGAAATTTGCGGTTCGTCGAACATAACCGATTTTGAAGATGTTCAAAACCGTTGGGGACAGAGTATGGGTCCACGATACGCCCGCAGTCTGGGCGCGGTTCGGGTTATCTTGGGGTACACCAAAAGTAGTGTCACTTCCGCAGAAATTGCAGGAAGTATGTGTATTCTCCAGCAAATAGGTGACGCCTAAACGATCTTTGCTCCCGACGTTCTGATCGAATTTCACGCTCAGTCGAAACTGGTTGATCGGTGTGACGGATGATTGGGTATCCGTGCCGTAAATCGGAACCGGATAGGCCGGCATTAGTCCGAGGAAGTTATTCCCGAAGGCGTCGAAGCTTGTACAAACGGCAGCCGCTGTAGCAGGATCCGCGCAATTTGCATTGGAATTTACGAAAGGTGTGGCTTGGGGCCACTTTGCTGCCAAGGATTTAAAAATGGGCCCAACCTGCGTCGGCAAGTTCGTGCATGCGCCGCCACAAAAAGGTTGAGCATTCACGAATGTTGCCAGCGCTCCGCTGTTTACAAAGTTGTAAAACTGCTGAGTCATTACCGTTGTGGTGACGGGCGAGGACTGGCGTAGCCGATGCTCCTCAGCGCTCACATAAAAGAAGGTCTTATCTTTAACGATTGCACCACCGAAGGAACCACCGAACTGGTTCCGCACCAGATGGTCTTTCAACGCCACTCCATTAATAGGGGCAGCAGCGCTGGTGAACCAATCTTCCGCAGTCAAGGCTTGGATTCGGTTGTACTCAAATAACGATCCGTGCCATTTATTAGTGCCGCTCTTCAGCACTGTGTCGGTCACAAACCCACCGACCTTGCCATACTCGGCGCTGAAGTCGTGTGTAATGACCCGATATTCTTCGATGGCGTCGGGCGAAATCGAGGTGTTCGCTCCCCCTTGCCCGCAAGCTGTGCCGCAGAGAGATACGCCACCCTGCCCTTGCTCATTGTTATCAACGCCGTCGACCATGTAGTTGCCGCCGCCGGTTCGCACGCCATTGACTGCTGCACCACGGTAAGTGCCTCCCGCTTGTTGTTCGGGAACTGCACCGGCAACCAGGTTAATGAAGTCGTTTGAATTACGCGCCTCGATCGGCATGTTTTCCCAGACGCGCCGGTCGATCAACTGCGAGAGCGAAGAGTCTTCCGTATCCACGATCTGCGCGCCTGCTTCGACCGTTACCTGCTCGGTCGCGGCTCCGATTTCGAGCTTTACGTCACGTGACGTGATCGCACCCACGCTGACAATAACGTTCTGCACTTTAGTCGACTTAAACCCCTTCACCCCGACTTCCAAAGTGTAGGAGCCGACGATCGGCAACGACGGGAACGTATAAATTCCAGCCGGGGTAGTAACAGTGGTGCGGACTTCTCCAGTCGCGCTGTTGCTCAACTTAACCTCGGCGCCCGAAACCACGGCTCCGGTTGCATCGGTCACCTGACCGGTCAATTCGCCAGCTCCGCCTTGCGCGAAGGCTCCGGCGCTGAGGGCTAGCACGGCGAATACGAGCAGTAGGCGAGTCCAGGTGTTGCGGAATGCAGATTCCATTCGAGTTCTCCTATCAAATTCTTGCAAACTGATGCGGCTTATCCACTGTGATTGCCAAGGGAAGGGCCCGACATCGGCACGCAGCCCATTAAAGATGAGGTGTTGAAAGATAACCGACGGTAAATGCAATCTCGATTCCAAAATACTGCGTCGCCAGCATTCGCGTTTTCAATGAGTTAGAATTACCGACACTCGAGCTATATGTTTTTTGGGAGGCTGACCACTCCTTCATCTATGGAAAAACGTAGAGCGGTGCATGCGCTCGGCGCATCTAAGGCGAGCCTCAAACCCCCAATGAACGAGACCAAACTGCTTCATGCCGAGGACTTCAATCGCGGTATTGACCTCTTTAACCGCGCCCGTTTTTTTGACGCTCATGAAGTCCTGGAAGACTTTTGGCGTCCTCTATCCACGAAGAAGCCGTCACGTCGGCACGTTCAGGGGTTGATTCAGCTCGCAGTGGCTTTCCACCACCACTCGACCGGAAACTACGTGGGCGCGCTTTCAGTACTCGACAGAGCTACGCGCAATCTTCATGGCGCTGAAGATTCGTTTCCTGACCTGGATCTCGATGCGCTGCGCGTTCAGCTATCACCTTGGCGGCAGTTTTTGACTGATCACGGAGGAGCCGGTCGGCACAAATCACACGGGAGCAAAATCGAGCCGCGCAATCCTCCTGCTCTGCCGAAGATTGTGCGGAGGGGCGCCAACCGTTAATCGCATTGTCGCTGTTGTCGCTCAGTTGCTGCCCTGAGATGTGGTGTGATCCCGCTGTCGTCGCCATTGTCGCCATTGTCCCGAGTAACGGCCGAAAGTCCTATTGCTGCTAGAATTCTTTCTCGTGACACGAAGCGCACATTTGTCAAAAAAGATGCCTTCCAACGCTACCCTCGCGGGTGTTCCTCTTCTCGATTTACATCGCCAGTACGATGGCATTCGCGACGAGGTGCTGGCCGCGATCGCGCGGGTGTGCGATTCGCAAATCTTTGTTCTAGGTCCCGAAGTCGAAGCGCTGGAGCGGGAAATCGNNTTGCCGCCTTGACCGGCTCCGGCTTTGCCGTCGGTTGCGCGTCGGGAACGGAGGCACTCTGGTTGGCATTGGTGTCCGCCGGGGTAAAACCCGGCGACGGCGTGATTACTACTCCGTTCAGTTTTTTTGCCTCGGCCAGTGCAATTGTGCGAGCGGGAGCAATTCCAGTGTTCGTCGACGTGGACGAAGGGACATTGAATCTGGATGCCACTCNNTTCGCGCCATCCTTCCCGTCCATCTTTACGGACAATGCGCGGACGTGGATGCGCTCGACCGGGTCGCCAAAGCCTATGGTCAGCAGAGTTCTGAAGAAATTGCAATTGTGGAGGATGCCGCGCAAGCGATCGGCGCAGAGTGGAACGGGCGGGGCGCCGGTTCGCTCGGGGTAACCGCCGCCTTCAGTTTCTATCCCACCAAGAATCTGAGCGCCTACGGAGACGCGGGAATCGTGACGACATCGCGTCCCGAAATGGCGGAACATATGCGCCGCCTCCGCAATCATGGCAGTCCGCGCCGCTATTACCATGACGAATTTGGCTGGAACGGTCGCATGGATGCGATTCAAGCCGCGGTGTTGCGGGTAAAGATGACTCACATCGCCAGTTGGAACGAAAGGCGACGGCACCATGCGGCGACCTATGACCAGTTATTCGCGGAATCGGGATTGCTCGCTGCGCAGAAATCGAACGGCTGCGCCCCGGTGCGCTTGCTGGCACGCAATTTAAAAGCGCAACATGTCTTCCATCAATACGTGATTCGCGCCCAGCGCCGCGACGACTTGCGTACGTTCCTGGCAGAAAGAAAAATTAGTACGGAGATTTATTATCCGCTACCGTTGCACCTGCAGCCGGTGTTCTCCTATCTCGGATTTAAGGCGGGAGACTTGCCGGTCGCTGAACACGCCGCCCAGGAAGTGCTGGCCCTGCCTATGTTCCCGGAGTTAAGCGAGGCGGAGATTCGGTCTGTGGTGGAAGGTATTAAAGATTTTTATTCCTAAACGTCAGATGTCTTAGTATCATGGGCCGTTTTCGGGCCAACCATAAAGGACTGTACCCGCTAGCCGATACTTCTACAATTTATTTGGTGGCACTCTGGTTAGCGAAACGGCGATGCCGTGGGCCAAGGGCAATCTCCCCATATTCCCAAACAAGGTGCACCCCATGCGAAGACTTTTTGTGCTGTTCTGTGTTTTTGGAATTTCCTGCGCTTCCAGCGCCAAAACTGATTCATCCTCTTGGTCGAATCTAGACATGCTTCAGTCGGGACAAAATATTCAGGTCGTCGATATACATTCGAAGAAGCATTTCGGAACCTTCCTGCATGTCTCCGACGCAGGCATCTCGTATCAGGAGTCTGCAGGTGAACGCACAATTCCGAAGCAGGACGTGCGCCGCGTAAAGCTCATGGCGAACAACCACCGTCTGCGCAACACGCTGATTGGGGGTGCGGTAGGCGCTGGAGCCGGAGCAGGCATAGGCGCTGCAGCCTTTCACTCGTGCGCCGGTGAATCAACCTGCATTCAGCCGGTTGGCCGAGGCGCTACAAGTGGTATCGGCGCAGTCGCGGGTTTGGCGGCTGGCGCAGTCGTGGGAGCTTTGTTGCCAAGCCACAGTACAGTTTACCGGGCGAATTCGCGCTGAATATCTACTGTGGGTTGAACCGGAAGGGGATTGAAAGCAGAGCCGGTCAACACAAAAGCGAGTGCTTCATCCTGATGGCGCTACTTTCTGCGCTTCGCTTTCTTATTCGGGTCTCGTGCCAGTTCGTCGCCCGGCGCAAGGAGTCGCCGCACAACGCGTCCGCATCCCACACACCTCCCGCTATACTGTTCTCCCGTGAAGTCCGTCATCGTCGGCACCGCTGGACACATCGACCACGGCAAGACTTCATTGGTAAAAGCCCTCACCGGCATGGACGCCGATCGCCTCGAAGAAGAAAAACGGCGCGGCATCACCATTGACATCGGATTTGCAAACTTCGATCTCCCAACTCCAGACGGCGGCACGCTTCGCATCGGCTTCGTCGACGTTCCGGGCCACGAGCGCTTCGTCCGTAACATGCTCGCCGGAGTTGGCGGCATCGATCTGGTGCTGCTCGTGATTGCCGCCGACGAAGGCATCAAGCCGCAGACTCGCGAACATTTTGATATCTGCCGCCTGCTCGGCATCCGCCGCGGCATCACGGTACTTACAAAATCGGACGCCGTCGACGCCGAGACCCTCGAAGTCGTGCATCTCGAAGTAGAAGATTTTGTTCGCGGATCATTTCTGGACTCGGCGCAATCCCCAATCGTCGCCGTAAGTTCACTGACCCGAGCTGGTCTCGATGCCTTGAAATCCGCGCTCGTCAAGATTGCGTCGGAGGTTGCCTCAAAGAATTCGGCAGCGCTCGCCCGTCTCCCCATCGATCGTGTCTTCACCATGAAAGGTTTTGGCACCGT
>PLBX01000213.1:12116-16344 GCA_003135495.1 Acidobacteriaceae bacterium
GGCATGACCTTGGCAACAGCGGGAACTTTTCGAGTGACAACTCGAATCGATGCGCTGCTCTCGTTGCTTTCTTCAGCAAAGGCCTTGAAAAATGGCGCGCGCGTACACTTCCACGCCTACACCGGCGAGGCGATCGCGGAAGTGCGTTTATACGTCGCCAAAGCCGCCGCGCCGAAACAGCTCAAGCCCGGCGACGAAGCCTACGCCCAACTGCGCTTTGCTGAGCCCATGTTGCTCTTGCCCGGCGATCGCTTCATCATCCGCCAGTTTTCTCCCGTAGAAACAATCGGAGGAGGTATCGTGCTCGATGCTTTCCCCGCAGTTCGAAAGCGACGCGCCGAAGACGCAATTGCTTTTCTTAAAACCATGCGCGACGGTTCTCCGGAAGAAGTGCTGGCTGCGAGAGTGCAGCGGCGCGGGACCTTTGGATTGCCATTAAACGACCTACCCTCGGAAACGAATCTCCGGCGGGAAGAAGCCACAAAACTAGCCGCTAAAGCCGGTCTGATTCGATGCGGTTCGGTGCTGGTTGCGCCCGCATCGTTTGCGCAGGCCACTAATGATCTCCTTCAAGTTCTCAAAAAATTTCATGACGCGAACCCTCTAGTGCCCGGGATGAGCAAAGAAGAGCTACGCGACCGCGCCAATATGAGCGCTGAAGTGTTTGATGGCGTCCTCGGAAAATCAGTAGAAGAAAAAAAACTCGAAGTCCCGGGCGAATTAGTTCGGCTGCAAGGCCGCGGCGTGATCATGAAAGACGAAGAAGCCGAATCGAAAAAAATAATCGAGCAGGCGTTTGCCGCCGCAGGCTTGAAGGTTCCGTCGCTCAAAGAAGTGTTGGCGGCCCTGAAAGTTGATAAAGTGCGCGCGCAGAAAATCGTCACCTTGCTCATGCGCGACAAGATTCTAATCAAGATTTCCGAAGATCTCGTCTTCCATCAAAGCGCGCTCATCGATCTTCGCCGAAAGATCGCCGATCTCAAATCGAGCGCCCCGAAAATTGATGTTGCTCGCTTCAAAGATATGACTGGGGTTAGCCGCAAGTACGCGATTCCACTGCTCGAATACCTGGATCGCGAACGGGTAACGCGGCGAGTTGGAGACGAGCGTGTAATCCTTTGAACACGACTGCCTGAGTACGACTCGCCCAAAAGGGAACGCCTCCAGACCCATCCGATTAAATATTTTCCTCCGGAAATTCGACTTCCAACGCCAGCGGTCCGGTGACTCGATTCGTCAAATTGGCTAGTCCAATCAGCATGTGCAGATCCACAATTTGTGGATCGGAAAAATGTTCTTTGAGTTCAGTAAAGTCTGCTTCACTGGCGCCGTCCGGAGTGCGGGTCAATTTTTCGGCATAGCGAAGTGACACCTGTTCGGACGCGCTAAAACCCGAATATTTTCCTTCCTTCAAAAATTTCATTTGCTCCGGAGTGAGCCCCGCACGTTTTGCTCCCTGAATGTGGTGCTGCGTACAGTAACGGCATCCATTGATAAGCGAGATCCTCAGATACACAGCCTCGTACAACTTGCGATCGAGGGAACGTCCAACACTGGCATAGAATTCCAAAAAGCTGGCGAGCATTGCCGGCCGGTGTGCCAGAGCTTTCTGAATATTGCCGGGCTTGCCTTTCAGCTTGCCGTCGTAAATAGCTTTAACTTCCGCAGTGGCTTGCGCGGGCTCAATCAGACTGATTCGGCTCATGAAATTGTCTCCTTAGCGTGGCCTATAATTATCATATTGCGCAATTGCAGCTCGATGCGCAAATCGCCTTCTTGAAGAAAATTCATATCATCGGTGCTGGGCTGGCAGGATCAGAAGCGGCGTGGCAGTGCGCCCGTCGCGGCGTCGCGGTCGATTTATTTGAAATGCGACCCGCACGATCGACTCCCGCCCATCAGACCGAGGACTTCGCGGAACTCGTCTGCTCCAACTCCCTGAAGTCCGAGAGCGAAAACACCGCCCCGTGGTTACTGAAAGAAGAGATGCGACGCGCAGGCTCCCGCTTGCTGGGAATTGCCCGCGAAACCTCCGTCCCCGCCGGACACGCGCTTGCCGTAGACCGCACCGAGTTTTCACGAAGAATCACCGAAGCGATCTCTCGTGAGCCCCTTATCACAGTTCGTCGCGAAGAAGTCTCTCAAATCGATGAGGACGAGGACGGGCTCACGATCATCGCTACCGGCCCGCTAACTTCGGACGCATTGTCGCGTGAAATTGTTCGACTGAGTTCTTTCTCCGCCGCGCCCGCAGCGACCGAAGAATCCGCCGGCGATCCTTCGCGACCAGGAGCGACCGCGTCCCACAATCTTTATTTCTATGACTCCATCAGCCCCATCGTCGAAGCCGATTCCATCGATATGAGCAAGGTGTATCTCGCAGCCCGCTACGATAAAGGCTCGGCGGACTACATCAATTGCCCCATGTCAAAAGAAGAATACGACCGATTTTACGACGCGCTTATTTCGGCGCAATCGGTCGAGCAAAAGGATTGGGAAAACCTGAACTACTTTGAAAGTTGCCTGCCGGTCGAAGAGATTGCCCGGCGCGGACGCGATACCTTGCGGTTCGGCCCCATGAAGCCAGTCGGATTGAAAGACCCTCGCACCGGCCGGATTCCTTACGCGGCCGTGCAATTGCGGCAGGAAAATCTCCGCGCTGATTCGTACAATCTCGTCGGATTCCAAAACCACCTGAAATTTGGCGACCAGGCCCGCGTGCTGAGTTTGATTCCAGGACTAAAAAACGCGCGCTTCTTGCGCTACGGCCAGATTCATCGCAACACATACATCAATTCGCCGGCGCTTCTCAATTCATATTTACAAATGAAAGCGCATCCCAATGTGATGTTCGCCGGACAAATCTGCGGAGTTGAAGGCTACGTGGAATCGATCGCCACCGGGTTGATTGCCGGCATAAATGCCGCAGCGTTCTCTACTGGAGCCGAAGTGCTGCCCCCGCCACGCGCTTCCGCGTTCGGGTCGCTGATCCATTACATTACTCAGGCAGAGCGCAAAGATTTCCAGCCGGCAAACATTACATTCGACCTCTTGCCTGCACTCGAAGTTCACGTGCGCGATCGCAAGGAACGCCATCGGCAGCAGTGCGAGTTAGCTTTGCGCGAGTTCGACTCTTGGTACAGAGACCCAAGGGAATTGGCGGGTCAGGCAATAGGCCCGGCGACTACACGAATCCCAGAGTCCGCTTGATTTCCGGACAGCTTCGTTTTAGGGTTCCCTTGTCACAGTGAAGGATAAGTCAGTGCCCATTTCTGCCGTCGATTGCGTTCAGCCCGCCCTGCAACACACTCGCGATCAGGTCTTCACTCGCTTCCGCTGGGGCCAATGGTTGCGCCTGGCGCTGGTTGGAATTCTGGCGGCGGAGCTTCACGTCGGCGGATGCGGTTTCGGAAACCTCGGCGGCAAACTTCCCCACATCCCGCACAAGACTGGCCGGGAGTTCCTGCCAACTACGACTTTGTTCACTGGAAGGCCGCCACTGGATTGGCTTCCCATTACGCCTGAGCAAATGTCTCAACACGTCGCCCAGTTCATCGGGTTGATTCTGGTGGCAGCCTTTGCCGCCATGTTGTTGTCGTTCGCCTTCCTCTACGTCAATAGCGTTTTCCGTTTCATTTTGTTCGACTCGGTTCTGCGCCGCGAATGTTCGATTAGCGAGGGCTGGCGAAGATGGCACCGAGCGGGCACGCGTTTTTTTCTCTGGCAGATTGTGTTTCAAATTTCGGTTTGGATCTTCTTCGCGGTTCTCGTCGGTGTTCCCGTCGCGCTGGCCCTAGCCGCGGGATGGGCTTCAGATTTATCACATCATGCCGGCCGCTTAATCATCGGAGTAATTCTTGCTGCGGGACTATTCCTGTCTTTTGTGCTGAGCGTTGCCGTGGTTCAAGTTTTGGCCAAGGATTTTCTGGTCCCGGTCATGGCGCTCGAAGGCCTCGACTTTGCTGACGGCTGGCAACGGCTACTGGCCATCCTCCGGCGTGNNGGCAACGCCTGCTGGCCATCGTCCGGCGTGAGCAGGGAAGATTTGCCGTCTATCTCCTGCTGAAGCTGGTGCTTTCAATCGCGGCCGGGATACTATTCACCATCATCGCGATTATTCCGCTACTGGTCGTCGTCATCCCCGGCATTACAGCCGTGGTAGCCGCCAGAGCTGTGGGGATGGGTTGGGAAGTTACCACCATCAGCCTGGCCATCATTTTGGGAACCG
>PLBX01000213.1:16395-16532 GCA_003135495.1 Acidobacteriaceae bacterium
AACGTGCTGCTGAACCCTGTGCCTTTGCCCCTATCGCCCCGGATGCCGCAGGCTTCGGCGCCGTTCGAACCGCCTCCGTTGCCCCAATCGCCCGAGCCCATCGGCTGATCGTGCAGTGGAGAGCCGGGCGTCCCCGC
>PLBX01000102.1 GCA_003135495.1 Acidobacteriaceae bacterium
TCCGCAAACATGTCGAAGCTGGCGCGGCGCTGTACTCCGATGCTCTGCTCTCCTACGAAGGACTCGCTACCGACTATGCGCACAAAGTGGTTGACCACGCGGTTCAGTACGTAGACGGACGCGTACATACGAACGGCCTTGAGAACTTCTGGTCGCTGTTGAAGCGCGGCCTTCGCGGAACCTACGTTGCTGTCGAGCCTTTTCATCTTGAACGCTATGTTGACGAGCAAGTTTTCCGTTTCAATAACCGTAAAGATAAGAACGATGCTGACCGCTTCGCGCTGGCCATGGGCCAAGTAGCGGGAAAGCGTCTCACTTACTCCGAACTGACAGGCAAAGACCAGTCGCCGCGCCACGTACCGACAGGGACGGGGGAAACGCAAGTCCCCTTCTAGTCCTTGTCGGAAAGTTTCGGCTTCCGCAGTCGAGAAGCACGAGCGGCTATCTGCTTTTTCTTCTCGGCCTTTACAACTGCATCTTTGGGCACGTTGAAGAGGGTTTTCATGCCTTGTTCGAAGTTCCGTGTTGCTTGCGGCCCTTCGTAATATTCAGGCTTTCCAACTGTCATTTGTGAACCCTTTTGCCTACTATTTTTATTGCATAAATTCCATAAGGGAGCGCGACCGCTCCTTGGCGTATTGGATTAGCAATACAGGCAGACTCGGCAGCATTGTCGTTCTTAAAACAAACAATTGCGTGGTCAACAGTTAACTGCGTCCCTCGCGGCATCTCAACATCATAGGAAATAATCCCTTGCAGAAACTTAATCGGAGTTGCGTTTGTAGTGTTCGATAGCAACTTACCTGTTGCCTCTGCGTTTATGGGGTTCAGAGATGCCATTTTCTCAGGGAGCGCCCCTGATGTAGGAGCCGAGTCGTTCGGCTCAACCATCGTTAATGTAACGTCGCGGACTTCGTGTGGCTCCAGATGATAACAAGCGATCACAATAAACGGCGTGCCTTCGGAGTCACGCCCAGACATTGCGGCAATATCACCAAATTCAAGGTCGGTATAGGGTGAAGATTTGAGCACTTTAAGACTAGATTGCGGGACATCAAAAGCAAAATCTGTCGCCGAAAATGTTGGTGGACGAACGCGGAGAAGAAATAGATTTGAATAAGAATGCTGATCGGACTTATTCTCAATCCGAAAGTGTTGCGTAGTCCCTCGAACCGGAAAAGGCACGCTGGGAGGCGAAATCGTTACAAGCGGCCTACTCCATAGTTTCAACAAATTAGACCACGGTTCAATCTCAGGCTTCCTGAGAGTGGTGATTGCAATCAACAGGACGCACAACGCAATGGCGCCAGCCGCATAGCAGATCCTTAAGAACGCTGTCAGCCCTCTAGCCCCCCGACCACCTTCCCATGCGAGCGCTCGGGCGAACAACATGAATCCCAGCAACACCCAACATGCAATCGCTCCGGCCCATTCCCCTATCTCCATGAGAGTGGCCCCGAATGCCAGGAGCCCCCCCATTTCGACCTGAAAGATTCGCTCGCGCGTGGTATGAAACTTCGCAGCGATCCAAGAGTTGAAACTAACCACGCGTGCGAACGCAGCCGCAGACGTTGCCTGTAGCTTGGAAATGAGAACTGAAATCCGAGAACGCGGGGGCAAAGGCGGAAGGATCGGCGGCTCGACTTCAGACATGGCAGATGCCATGGTGACAGAAATTGCAACGTGTGGCAAGTATATAAATACCCCCCCCCTATTTTCCCAAAGTCCTGAAGGTAAAGGACTTAGAGGCAAAGTCCTGATTGCAATGGAGTTAGCTCCAGTTCTCCGGGGCTGATACTCTCTAAGCCATTGAAAATACCGACCCGAGGGTCTTCGCTGCCAGCCATATTGTGCAAAGTATTCAAAACATTACACTTATTTTTAAAGTATTCAAAACATGATACTTATCTGGACTGGCCCACTCGAGCGACGGTCGTATCCTGGCTAACCCTTCACTTGCTGTGACTTCTATTGTCAAGGAACGGACTGGAGTAATCACAAAACTCTGTTTGGTATTTCTATTTTAACGCTTCGTGTCAAGAGACGGAAAACTTGCTCGTCAACGTAGGGTTCAAGATGAAAACGCTCTACAGCAACGTAGAGTTTCGCGAAGGCCGCGTTTCAACAGCGACCAGAATTTTTCGAGACCATTCGTGTGAACGCGACCGCGAACGTATTCTTGGGAGCGGTTAAACCACGTCATGCACGAAGCGGANNTCATTCTGCAAAGTCTCGCGCTTTACGTTCGGTACTACCGTAGCCCGAACTTCACGAAGATTGCGGTCAAGCATCCCTTGCACAACCGCTCCAATACCGCAAAGACAAGAACGGTTCCCAACGGTTCGCGCTAGCAATGAGCCAAGTAGCCGGAAAGCGCCTTACTTACTCCGAACTTACATGCAAAGATCAATCGCCGCGCCACGTACCGACACGGACGGGGGAAACACAAGTCCCCTTCTAATCCTTGTCGGAAGATTTCGGTTTTCTCTGGGAAGCAGTAGGTTTATCCTTCTGCTTCCCTTCTTTGGTTGCAGACTTGGGAGCCTTGAACAAAGCGGTCATTCCCCGTTCAAAGTTCTCTAGTGCTTCCGGGCCTTCGATGTATTCGGGTTGTTTCATATGAGCGACATTACTACTGATTTTATCTCGGCAATCAAGAAACTCCATGCTGACATTAAGGCTGTACTGTTACACACAAAACTAATCCAAGAAGATGTTAAAACCATCCGAGAGAATGCCGTAGCCAAAACCGAACAACAGCCCCCCGAGGACGAGTCACACGACCCCATAGATTCCATAGCGAATGGAGTTGCGTCTGGACGACATGTCAAACCAAACGAGTCCACTACAGATGAGCAAGACTCCGAAAATCGCACCGAGTCCGCCTTCCAAGAATTCCGTCGCCGATTTCGTCGAAGTCGGCGTAAACCGCGATTTTGGCTTGAAGTAGTAGNNTAGTAGCGCTCCTTGGATTATTTGCCTACACCTGCGAGACCCGAAGAACTAACGATCTCACTAACAAAGGCATCACTCAATCTCAAAAGAACTTTATTTTCGATGAGCGCCCATATGTTTGGCCTGCGAAAATAGAGCCCCTGCCCATGAAGGTCGGAGAGAGGATTATGGCTAATGTTTATTCTGTCAACTACGGCAGGACACCCGCTATACATCACCGCGCTACCGGGAGGATTTTCGTCGCCAAACAAGGTGACGTTATGACGCAGGCGGATTTGTGGTTTGATCATTTCTCCGAAAAATCGCCTGACTTTAACGAAGGAAGCCAAGTCATACTTCCTCCAGGTATTCCACCAGACGTTAAGCAATCCCCAAGCCACATCACCCTCCAAGGAGGAATACCGGACGACCAGCACGCGATCGACGTCATTAATGGCACTGATTTTTCTTTCGCGATTGTCGGGATTTTCTTGTACGAAGACTTCGATGGCAACCACTACAGGACTGACTTCTGCAAGATGCATTTGGCGGTTGGCACCGAGGCGTGGTGTCCTCGGCACAACGAAATACATTAGCCCTGTCACGGCAACTGCGAGTATGCCTAAACATGTGAGCCAAGTATATAGTTGCCCAAAGAAGGCTTGCACTGGCTCGCGGTACAATCGCACTTCATGCCAGTCGCGCGGACTCTCAGCCTGATCTCATTTGCCGTCAGCTTGCTATTGGCGCAGGCCGCAACCCAGAATCCCACGACACAAAATCCCAGCGCCCCGGCAACAAGAATCGCACCGCCCGGCGCTGCGAAAAAATCTGCGCGATTCCAATCCATTACGACTGGGCCCACCGATCCCGTCCCCATCTTTCGCGACATCGCCGCTCAAGCCGGCTTGACGGCGTCCCACATCTCCTCGCGCGAAAAATATTACGTCATCGAATCCATGAGCGGCGGCATCGGCCTGTTCGACTGCGACAATGATGGCAAACTCGATATTGTCATGGTCAACGGCTCAACCGTCGACCGCTATAAGCAGGGAGGCGATCTTCTGGTCACGCTCTGGCATCAGGATGCCAACCTCAGGTTCACCGACATTACGGAGAAGGCTGGACTCACGCGCAAAGGTTGGGGCATGGGCGTCGCGGTCGCCGACTTTGACAACGATGGCAATCTCGATCTCTTCGTGACCGGATATGGCGGCAACGCGCTGTATCGCAACAAAGGCAATTGCATGTTCGAAGATGTTACCGACAAAGCCGGAGTGCGCGGCGGCGGCTTCTCTACGGGCGCGGCCTGGGCCGATTACGATCGCGACGGGAATGTTGATTTATTCGTGTCGCGCTACGTCCACGTCGATATAAATAATCTGCCGGCTTTCGGCTCGACTAAATTCTGCCAGTTCAAAGGCGCTCCCGTGCAGTGCGGGCCGTGGGGCAT
>PLBX01000045.1 GCA_003135495.1 Acidobacteriaceae bacterium
ATTTCCGTAGTCCCAATTCCAATAAGGTTGCTTGCCGTTAGCCTGGCCCGAAAGGACGTAACTGATGGGAGGGTTGTAAGTTTGCCCGGCCAGCATTGCGGCAGCACGATCACGAAGAAAACTCTCCAGGCTGATCGAAGGTGACACCTGAGTTCCGGTGGTTTCGTAAGGTGGCTGCAACAACGTGTAACGGATTCCGTAGGTTAATGTCAGTTGCGGTGTGACTCGCCACGAATCCTGGATATAGGTCTCGAATTCGTGCGCGCGAAAATGACGCTGTGCCGGAGCTCCGGTCGGCAGGGCATTGCCTTCCTTCGTAATGTTGTAATTGGAGAAGGAAGAGTCGAGTAACCCAGCCAAAGCGATGACCGGCCAGTCGTAACCCGTCTGGAAATTGGAGTTGACCGCAGGAAAACCGAATGCCCCGGGATCAAGGCTACTGCCAGTTCCCGCGATAAAGGCCGTAGGATTCAGCCACAGGTCATAAGACCGGGCATACGAGAAAGAGTTGGCATTTGAGCTGCGGTTGTTGGTGATGATGCGCAGATTGGCGCCAAACCCTAATGTGTGTTTCCCCTTGACCCATGCCAGATCATCCGTCAGATTGTGAACTGGCACATTGGACGTAGTCGTAAACGTATGGGCGTTGAGGGAATCCGGCCCATTGCCGAATTCGACGAAGTCTTGCTTGAGTTGGCCGATGTTGCCGCCTCCCTGACGAATGAATCCGTAGTGAAAATTGTTTATCAGGGTGGGATTCAATGTGGCAGTGTAGCCGGCGATCAGCCCTTTACTGTTGTTGATGGAAACCGTACTCTGCGGCTGGCCGGGAAATTCTGTTCCGAGCCCACTGTTGTCGTCAACCAGACCGCCCCGCACGAACACGTGATGAGTCTGCTTGATATTGAAATCAATCTTTGCGATGAACGTGTTCAGCGTCCCAGGGGTAGAGGCAGGGAATGTGAATCCCTGAAAGTTCAGCCCATCGCCGACCGCAGAGGAGTTCGGATGAGGGTACTGTTGAAACAACGCCATCACCGCCGGATTTGCGCCCCGTCCCAGAGGACAGGTGACGGTGCAGTTTGGGTCCATAGTGGCCAAATCTTGCGGCGTCAGCGTTTCCACGCCGCTGGCGGGACATGCGGGGTCGCCGGTACAGTCGTAGCTTATGATTCCCTGACGCAGGTTGTCGCTGGGCACAACGCGCGTAGTTTGCGTGTTTTCCCGGGTACGTTGGCCTTCGTAGGCCAGAAAAAAGAAGATCTTGTTATTGATGACGGGCCCGCCGAAAGTCGCGCCGAAGGTGTTCCGGATCAACTGGCCGGGAACATTGGGAAGCCCGGATTGAAGCTGGCTTTGCTTGTTAAACCAGTCGTTTGCCAAGCCCACATTATTCCGATTGTATTCGTACACCGAACCATGGAAATTATTTGTCCCGCTTTTCGTAATCAGCGTGACCTGCGCGCCCGACGAGCGTCCTTCGTCAGCGTTGGCATTGCTGGTGGTCACGCGAAACTCCTGCAAGGAATCTAGCGTCGACCGAAGCGCGCCCGCAAACGCATAACCTTTGACTTGATCATTGTCATCCACTCCGTCCAGCGTGATGTTCGTCTGGTCGCTGCGCGCTCCGCTCACAGCCCCCCCACGGCTGTCCTGGTTCTGGTTGATGTTGGTTCCCACGAAGGTCACCCCTGGCTGTAAGCTCAGAATCTGCGTCGGATCGCGGCCTTCGAAGGGAAGCGATTCGATTTGTTCCGTGCCAAACGCGTTCCCCAGACTGGCATCTTCGCTGTTCACCTGCACAGTCTGGCTTTGTACCTCAATGGTCGATGCCTCGGCCATCACCTTCATGGCGACGTCCGCGGTAGCCGGGAGATTCACCTGTAACACCAGGTTCTCTTGCTTGATGTTGGCGAATCCGGCCATGCTCACCGTCAGCGTGTAAGTTCCGGGCTGAATTTGCAGAAACTGGTAGGCCCCAAGGTTGCTGGTCGTGGTCGACTGAGAAACTCCCGTGTTTGGGTTCGAAAGATTAACCTTCGCGCCCACCACGACAGCCCCCTGCGGGTCGGAAACAATGCCGCGCAGAGATGAGGTGGAGGACTGCCCCCACAACAACGCGGAGAAAGCGAGCACGACAACTCCCGAAGTCACAGCCAGCCATTTCATACGACAACTCCTTTTAGTAGAGGCCGCACTGAAATTGGGTAGTGGCTGATTCAGCCACTACCTGAAATTGCTGCTGGTTGCGTTCAGTGGGATAATCTGTAAATGTGTCCGCAAAAGGTAGTTCCCGGCCATGATGTTTGTCAAGATTTTTTTCTTTCCAATCCTTTAAGCGAAACTACTGCCACTAGCTTTCTTTGGGAGACATGATGCTGAGATCCAATTCTGTAAGTCCAATCGCTATTTTGTTTTTCGCATTCTCTGTCGTTTTCGTAACTGGTCAGACCAAGCCGCGCGCCCGCGATTTGGGAGTTCCCTTCGACGGCACACCGGGACCGCTAAACGCCATCACTGACGTCAAGGGCGTGGAAGTTGGGCATACGACGCTCATTTCCGGAGCGAGCCCACAGAAAGCGGGAGTGGTCCGAACCGGGGTGACCGCGGTGCTGCCTAGAGGCAAGGACTCGAACGATCCGGTCTTCGCGGGATGGTTCACCGAGAACGGCAATGGCGAAATGACCGGGACAACCTGGGTCGAAGAATCAGGCTTCCTTGAAGGCCCCGTGATGATTACGAATACACACAGCGTCGGGACCGTGCGCGATGCCGTTATTGCATGGCGCGTGAAACGCCATGCGCCTGACAAGGAAGGCTATTCCTGGTCTTTGCCGATCGTCGCTGAAACTTGGGACGGGTACTTGAATGACATCAACGGTTTCCATGTGAGGCCAGAGGATGCCTTCAGCGCGCTAGAGAGCGCACATGGCGGACCGGTCGCCGAAGGCAACGTGGGTGGTGGCACTGGAATGATATGCAACGAATTCAAAGGAGGAATTGGCACTGCGTCTCGCGTCCTTGATTCCAAATACGGCGGTTATACCGTGGGAGTGCTGGTGCAGTGCAACTACGGACAACGCGATCAGCTACGAATTGCAGGGGTGCCAGTCGGGCGGGAGATTTCCGGGGCGAAGATCTGGGACGACGACGTTGGATCGATCATCGTAGTGGTGGCGACGGATGCTCCGCTGATTCCAACCCAACTCAAGCGGGTCGCGAAGCGAGTAACGCTAGGATTGGGGAGAAACGGTAGCTATTCAGGGGATGGCTCGGGAGACATCTTCATCGCGTTTTCTACTGCGAATGCTGGAGCGGCTGCGTCGCGCGGTCTTTCTCAATTAACTATGCTGCCCAACGATCGGATCAATCCGGTCTTCCTCGCAACAGTGCAGGCCACAGAGGAAGCGGTGATCAACGCCTTGGTGGCGGCAGAAACGATGACAGGCGTCAACAATCATACGGTTATGGCCCTGCCACATGATCGACTGCAGGAGGTCTTACAGAAATACAACCGTCTAGTAAAGTGAAGGCATTCGTCCGCGGGGGTTCACTCCTTGGTTTTCGTCTCCGTGTGAAGGTCATACTTGGGCAGGCTGCTCCCTTCTGGTTGTGTCTTTTGTGAGAGTCCTGGCGTCACGCACAAGAGCAGAAACAAGAGGATGCGAAAAAATACTTCAATCGCTTTATGTGGCAGGATGGGGATTTCCAGACCGAGCACCACACCTCCTCCTCGTTGCTCACGGAAAACCCAATGCCGAGGGCGAGGTGCCTCTCTATATCTGCGCCACAGCCCCGAGAAAGATGTGCATCGGTTCCCGGGTTGCCTAACAGTTTTCTTCGCTAGCGATAAGGACGTTTGCTCAGTCGCTTTCTAGAAAGCCAGGAGAATCGTACACCCTCGGGGCTA
>PLBX01000554.1 GCA_003135495.1 Acidobacteriaceae bacterium
ACCGCCACTCTCATCGCCTCGCCCACATCGTCTTCGGCGTCAGATTCTTTTGTCCCCGCCGGTCGTCCAGAGGGATGTCCAACGCCGCTTCCAGCGAACGCTTCTTCGTTTAGCCACGCCAGCGGGTAATCAAGGTCGCGCACATACTCCGCTGTACGCCCATATTTTTTGGAGAGCAGGGAATTGATCTGTTCCCGCATCTTCGTCGTATCAAGATTCGCCGCAGGCAGTCGCAGAGTCTTGGCGAATTCCGGCAGCGGTGCAATTCCATGATCGGCCGAAAGCGCCATCCACACATTAGCCATTCCCACCTGATGACCGAGGAAAGTAAAAAACTCCCCCAACTGTCTGTCAAGCTCAAGCGCCATCCCGCGCATTTGCGGAGAATCCGGCCCCATCTGGTGCCCCAGAATATCGTTCGCCGAAAGGCTGATCACCAACAGATCAGTCGCCGCGCCCGCCCCCAACTTCTCATACAAAACTAATTCCTTAGCGAATTCAAACTCATAATCATTAGCCAACGGAGTCGACCCGACAATCTCGTAGAATCCTGCGGCCTTGCCATCCTTGCCATTTCGCGGAGACGTTGATCCAAGCACATTTCCGTCACTATCCTTCCACTCCCGGTTCAGGTATTTCTCGGCTCGGCGACTTTCATTAAACTTGCTCACCCACTCCGGCAACTCCGAACGATAGTAAGAAGATGTAATCCAGTTCCCACTTTTCGCATCGATCCAATACGCTCCATCTCCCGCGAACCCCGCAGGCAGCACCGCTGCTCGATCTTTCAGCGACAAAGCAAATACCCGAGCCTTCCCGCCCGTAGCCAGTTTCAACTCATCGCCCAGCGTATCGCTCAAAAGATTATGCGGAGACGCACCGGGCCCACCATTCCCTCCACCCACCAACTTCACCGAATCATCTTCAACCGAAGTCACCCGCTTCTTTTTCTGCGGATCCCACCATTCATTAGCGATGATCCCGTGCCCACTTGTGTAGCTGCCGGTAAAAAGCGTTGCGTGACCCGGAGCCGTCCGAGTATTAGCGTAGTCGTAATAACAATCAGTGAAGTAAGCCCCATGATCAAGAAACAGTCGAAATCCACCCTCTCCAAACTGTTCCCGATAACGCTCCAGATAATCCCCGCGAAACTGATCAATCACAATCACAACCACGAGGCGGGGATGAGCGTTGTAAGCAGAGGCGAGCACAGCAGTCGCCGAGCAAACGAATAGCAGTGCCACGCAGAGTGACCGCCTGAATCTCATTGCGTGCTAGTTTACAGGAGAACTTTGGCGGAGCTAGCAAAGACGTGTCGATGATCCCGCAAAAGTAAGCAAACCGGCGCAGTCGCTTTCCCAGTGTCCTTCGTGGGCACTTCGTGTCCTCCGTGGTAAAGCCCTGGCTAGTAACACAGCAACCGACTTCGAAGCGAATCGCACCGCGGCCTCCGTCGCCTTTCCCAGCGTCCTTCGTGAGTCCTTCGTCCTTCGTGGTAAAGCCCTTGCCCTAGGCACACGAAACCCAACTTTTCAGCTAAAGTTAATCCATAATGCTAGATCTGAATTTTGTTCGCGACCACCTCCCACAGGTGGAGGAAAAACTACGCCAGCGCGGCACCAATGCCGCCGAAGTCCTGAAAGATTTCGCCGCTATCGACTCCGAGCGTCGCCAAGCCATCACCGCCGCAGAAACTCTGCAAGCCCGCCGTAATCGCGCGTCTGAGGAAATTGCCAAACTAAAAAAGAGCGGACAAGACGCCTCCGCCCAAATCAACGACACCAAAGAACTCCGCGAACAAATTCAGCAGACCGAAAAAAAGGCAGCCGAACAGGAAGCCCGCCTGCGCGAAATCCTCACCGCCATTCCAAATCTTCCCCACGACAGCGTGCCCATAGGAAAAAGCGCCGAAGACAACGTCGAAGCTCGCCGCTGGGGCAGTCCGCCAAAGTTTAATTTCAAGCCCAGGCCACACTGGGAACTAGGCGAAGAGCTGGGAATCCTCGATCTCGAGCGCGCCGCCAAACTCTCCGGCGCCCGCTTCGCCGTCTACTGGGCTCTGGGTGCGAGACTGGAGCGTGCCCTCGCCAACTTCATGCTCGATCTCCACACCCGGGAGCATGGCTATACCGAGGTGCTTCCACCATATCTGGTGAATTCAGAATCGATGTATGGCACCGGGCAACTTCCCAAGTTCGCGCAAGACCTCTTCCGTGTGCCCCACGGCGAAAAAGATCTCTGGCTTATTCCGACCGCCGAAGTCCCGGTAACCAATCTCTACCGCGACGAGGTGCTCGACGCCGCCCGTTTGCCCATTTGCCTAACTGCCTACACTCCCTGCTTCCGCAGCGAGGCGGGATCATACGGCAAAGACGTCCGCGGAATTATCCGCCAACACCAATTCCAGAAAGTTGAATTAGTAAAGTTCGCGCGCCCCGAAACTTCCTATGACGAATTAGAAAAGCTCACCAACAATGCCGAAGAAGTTTTGCAGAAACTAGGCCTCCACTATCGCGTGGTTACCCTCTGCACCGCCGACATGGGATTCTCCTCCGCGAAAACCTACGACATCGAAGTCTGGCTCCCAGGGCAAAATTTATTCCGTGAAATTTCGTCATGTTCCAATTTCGAAAGCTTCCAAGCGCGTCGCGCGAACATCCGCTATCGGCCCGAAGGCAAGAGCAAGACCGAATTCCTCCACACACTAAACGGCAGCGCGCTCGCCGTAGGACGAACCTGGGTCGCCATCCTAGAAAATTATCAACAAGCCGACGGCAGTGTAAAAATCCCGGAAGCCCTTCAGCCCTACATGGGCACCGATCGCATTCCGGCCGGAATTCCGCACAGGACGAAAAGTCCACAATAGGAGTGAGAGCAGTTTTAAGGTTTTCCTTCGTGGGCCTTCGTGCCCTTGGTGGTTAAGGTTTGGCGCGCTTACACTAGTCACGGACCCAATTTGCCATCACATGAATTCCCCAATACACTGGCAGCAACCCGAAGCCTCGACGGCCCTCAACACTGCCGTCTCTCCCATGGGTGCGATCTGGCGCACAATCCGCGGATACATCTTTTGGTCATACGAGCGGGGCAGCCTGCACTACGACATCATGGTGACGCTGATCCTTCTCTTCGTCTTTCTCTCCCCACGTTTCCTCAACTACAAAGACAAACCGGTCGAGCGCATCCCGCATCTCACCGGCGTAGTTGTCATACCAGGCGAGAAGGGCGAGTTCATCTACCAGATTCAAGCTTCAGCCCTGAATTCGCCAGAGGGCGGAGATGTTCGGCGTCAACTCGAGCAGATCATCGAACCCATTTCCGGTGCGGTCAATATCACGCGTTACGAATCCGTAAAGGATGCCGCCGGACACCTGCAGAGTTACAAAGTGTGGGCGAACAAAGAATAGTGACCCATCGCTAAACACGATAGCGAAACTAAGACTAAGAAAGATAAAGCTAGGCCAAACCAGTGACCGTGATCAAAACCAATGCGATGAAAGCAGGGATCAAGGCCAGTGTGTTTGTGTGCTTCTGCATCGCAACCGTCTGGCCGCAAAGCGATGCCGCCGCATTCGAGCGCCTTCTCGGCCAGATGGACCTCTCGGCCAAGAATTTTCGTACCGCCCAAACCAACGTCGTCTGGGATCAGTACGACAAGGTCGTGAACGAAACCGAAACCCAGAAGGGAAGAGTTTATTTTCGCGGTGAAGGCGGCGATATGCAGATGGCTGCCGATTTCACCGAACCGGATAAGAAGTACGTAATCTACAGCGGCGGCAAAGTTCAGGTCTATCAGCCCAAGATCGATCAGGTCAACGAATACGATGCCGGGAAAAATCGCGGCGACATCGAAAGCTTTCTAGTTCTAGGCTTCGGCGGCGCCGGACACGATCTGCAAAAATCGTATGATGTTAAGTTTCTGGGGCCGGAAATCCTCAACCGAGTGTCCACTGAAAAGCTCGAGCTAACTCCAAAATCCGCCCATCTGCGAAACAATATTGCTCGAATTATTCTTTGGATCGATCCGGCCCGAGGCGTCTCAATCCAACAGCAGTTCTTTGAGCCCGGCGGCGATTACCGGCTGGTGAAGTATTCCGATATACAGATCAATCAGAAACTCCCAGACAACACCTTCAAACTGAAAACGACCGCGAAGACTAAATTTATATCTCCACAGGGATAATCCCTTTCGGAAGTCTGGAAAATCAAAAAAACTGCTGAAAAACCTCAGTCGCGGCGATATACTGAAAAAGTAGCGCTGAAAGTCGAGTTCGCATGGCAAAAATGTTCACCATCACCGTTCCTCCGGACTTATTGCGTAAAAAGCGCGAGCGTACCTCCGATCCCCGCTACGTTGATGGCCAAAAAATGCTGGTTGAAGCAATGAAATATCTTGCGAAGGCCGACCCCATCGCCAACCGTGGCGCCATCGAACTGCTCTCCGAACACGTCCGCACGCGGTTTCGTATGAGCGACTCGCCGCTGGGATANNATCGAACTGCTCTCCGAACACGTTCGCACCCGTTTCCGCATGACCGATTCGCCCCTCGGATAAAGCGACTCCTCCGCATTTTTTTCTGCGCACTATTTATTTTTCTTCTAGCCGATCCTTCCGCCGCCACAATAAACGCGAAATCCACTTTCATCTTCTTGCGCATTGACCAACAGTCACGCCCCGGCTTGCTCGGATTCTGTTGACTTTCTCGTAATCAGCACTAAACTGATTGCGCAAATCATCGTCGTGCAGAAACAACGAGTAGAAACACGCTGCAAATTTCCGAGGGGGCATGGCATGCGCTTATTCCGCAGTCTTAGTGTCGTCGTTCCACTTTTGTTATTCGGCATCGTCCTGAGCACAGCTCAAACCATCACCGGCACCATCTCGGGTGACGTAACCGACACATCGGGAGCCGTAGTCGCCGCAGCCAAGGTCACGGTCGAGAACCTCGGCACCAACGAAACGCGAACAACAATTTCGAACGCCAGCGGCAGCTTTCGTGTTCCTGACCTGCCAATCGGAAAGTACAAAGTGACGGCTACCGCCGAAGGATTCAAAACCGGCGTTGAATCTACGGAGGTACTGACCGGCGCTGTTACCCGGACTGAGTTCAAACTCCAGGTCGGCCAGCGAACGGAAACTGTCGAAGTCGAAGGCAGCGCCCCACTGGTTGATCTTTCTCCCAACAACAATAACT
>PLBX01000570.1:0-4065 GCA_003135495.1 Acidobacteriaceae bacterium
CCTTGCTGATAGCGGACCTGTCCGCGTCCATTGCATGACTTACATGGAACTGGAGCCTTGCCGGGAGCCGAGCCCGACCCGCGGCATGCGTCGCAACTTTCATGGCGGCGAACATTCACCTGCTTCTCGGTGCCAAATACCGCTTCCTCGAAATCAAGATGCAGGTCCTCGCGAAGATCCGCTCCACGCTGAGCACGGCTGCGACGGCGTCCGCCTTGTCCGAACGCGTCGCCAAACCCGAAGATGTCACCAAAAATATCGCCGAAGTCTTGAAAGATCGCCGGATCGAATCCCGACGGGGCTCCGCCCCCGCCCAGACCAGCGTGGCCAAAGCGGTCGTAGACAGAGCGCTTCTCGCTGTCGGCGAGGATCGCATACGCCTCTGTGATCTCTTTGAACTTATCCTCCGCCTCCGGATTATTCGGATTGCGGTCAGGATGATACGTCATCGCCAGCTTGCGATAGGCGCTCTTGATTTCNNNNGGCGCGGCTTTAGCCGCGCCGTAGCTTCCCAAAATTTGATGGGTTTAGCCCACACCTACGCGGCATTTCGCGACACCCGCACCATCGCGGGACGTAACAGCCGCTCCTTATACCGATATCCACGCTGCAACTCCTCAACCACCTGATGATCCGGAACGTCGGTCCTGTCCACCATTTCAATCGCCTCATGAATCCGCGGATCAAAAGCCTGGCCGACCGCCACAATTGGCTGCACTCCAATTTTTTGCAGCGCATCCTGGAACTGGCGATAGATAAGCTCAATGCCGTTGCGAAATTCACTGGAACCCCCACCCATCTTTAGCGCGCGTTCAAAACTGTCCAGCGTAGGCAACATATTTTTGATGACGTCGGCCGCGGCAAACTCGCGGAAATCCTGCTGCTCCCGCGCCGCCCGCTTCCGGGCGTTGTCAAATTCCGCCTGCAGCCGCGCCAGCCGATCGAGCAATGCATCTCGCTCCGCCTTTAGTTTTTCAGTTTCTGACATTGCGGTGGCCGGGTCAGACTGGCCTGTTACTAATGTTGGAGCCGATCCCTCGCCGCTCTCGGCAGCGGGGAGTTCGCGATCCAAATCCTGCAGATGATCGCCTCTCAAATCCTGCCCCAAATCAATATTGCTTTCGGTTTTTCCGTTTCCTTTACGCATACAACTGCCTTACTCCGATTCATTCAAAAGTTTGTCGAACAGCCGCGCAATATATGACACGGCCGACATCGTATGTTGATAATCCAGGCGCGTCGGCCCAATCACGGCCAGCGATCCCATCACCTCGCCGCCCACCCGCGCCGGAGCTCCGATCAAAACGAAATTCTGCATTGAGGGCAGCGCCTGGTCGAGCCCGATCACCACGCGCACCGCCTCTTGTTTCGTGTCCAGATACGCCCCCAGCAGCTTTACAACTTTTTCTTTTTCCTCGAGCGTGCGCAACATTTCCTGCAAGCGCTGGCGATCATGATCGTCCGTCACCAGGTTCGCCGCTCCATCAACAAATACCGCCTGCGTTCCCTGACTCGCCGCCAGCGCTCCCTGCTGGTAGAGCTGCTCGAGCGAATTCATCATGCGGTTGTACTCGCTGCGCTCTTGCTCAAGTCGCCGCGCAAGTTCCGCGCGCATATCGTCCATCGTCCAGCCACGAAAATTTTCGTTGATGTATCGCGCCGCCAAGTCGAGATCGGCCTGGGAAATATCCAGCCGCAACACCCTGTCCCGAACCAACCCGGAACGCGCCACCACAACGGCCAATACCTTCTGTTCGCTCAGACGCGAAAAGTAAACATGATCGAGGGCATTATTGCGCGGCCCCGTGGTCGCGACCGTGACTCCCACGCTGCGCGAGATCAGCGACAGAACATGGGACGTCCGCTGCATGAACTCTTCCACATCCGTCGCGCCCGTCAGCGTGTCCTTAATAATGTTCTGGTTCTCATGAGAGAGATGCGCCTCGCCGCTCAGTTGCTCCACATAATAGCGATAAGCCTCCGCCGTCGGAACGCGACCCGCTGATGCGTGCGGCTGCTCCAGATATCCGGCATCCGCAAGGTCCGCCATTACGTTCCGAATCGTGGCCGCACTGAGTCCTTCCCGGCTGGCACGCGCAAGCGTGCGCGATCCAACCGGTTCTCCACTAGCTATAAATGTTTCAACGATCGCGGTGAGAATTTCTCGTTCCCGCCCGCCGACTGGTCCTGGAGGCATAGCTACCTGAGTAGAGGGGTTCAACTTCCCCTTTAAATACTTTAGATGCAGTGGCTTAGAATTGGATTCCACAGCGCCCTATTGGAATTCTAGGGAGCACGGGCTGGGGTGTCAAGAATGGGAGCGCTTTCGTCTCGGATGGCGGCCCTGCCACTCGCGCAATCTCATAGCACAAGGACGGAGCCATAGTCCCTAGGCAGCGAAGGGGATTCGCGCCCGTTCATAGGTCGGCGGAAGAGTGCCGAGCACCGTTTCCAACCACTGCAGGAGTTGAGGCCACTGGGTTTTCCCAAAGACAGTTCCGATGCCGTTTACTTCGGCCACCTTTTCGAGTTGCGAACTTGTGTCAATGCTGAACAGCGCCATCGGTAATCTGGGCATCAGTTGCCGTAGTCTGCGTCCGGTGGCTAGACCGTCCATCTCAGGCATTCTGAGATCCAACACCACCGCATCTGGATGCAACTGTTGAGATTTGCGAACCGCTTCCGCGCCGTTTCCTGCTTCGCAGACCTTCCATCCCGGATGCTTCTCCTCGATCACGAGGCGCAACTGTTCACGCAAGAAAGAACTATCGTCCGCGATAAGAATATGTTTGGTCATGACCTAATCCTTGCCTCCATTCGAAATTTACTCTTCTAGGGAGGTACAACGATATCGGGCGAGCAGGGTACGATCCTGAATTGAATACGGGATATGCTCGGGGAGAGTCGGCACTTCCAGCCGGATGCCCCATTCCTTAAAGAAAGGCTCGGAGCGGTAGGTTAGACATCCGCTAAGACATACGGCTTCAAGGTACAGGGTGCGTCCGCGAAATTACAGAGCCTTAAGGCGGTTTCTCATTTCACACACGATTAGCATTCACGAACTTGTTCTGCCTAAAGCAGCCCGTAAATATCCAACTCACCACCCGTAGGCACGAAAACTTTTCCGCCGGCAATCGTCGGCACGGTAAATTTCAGAGCAAGTCCAGCCGTATCGCGCGACGCTACCTGGGTGCTGTTATAAAGTTCGTGGCCTACATCGGCAGCATCATAGGCGTGCAGCACCAACGGCCCACTTGAAGACGGAGTGGCCTGCACATAGTTCGAGTTGTCCGTATCCCAGACAATACCGCTCGAACTGCCATTGGAAGAGATCGAAGGAGTTGCGCCATGGGAGTTATAGACCGTCGAGGCCGCCGACGTTGAGCCCGTCGACATCATGCCTGTAGAGGAGTCCCAGTTGAAAGCGCGCAGAACGTCCGCGTTACTGTGGAAGTAAATCGATCCATTCCAATACGCCGGAGTCGAAAAAATGTTGTCCCACTGCGTGGTGCCAATTGGAACCGTCTCAATGACATTATTTGTCGAACCAAAAGATCCCATGTCATCGCGATTGACGACAAACACGTTGCCGTCTTTTCCTCCTCCGATGGTTTCATGAGGAGTGTTGGAGGTATTGTTGGGCATCAAGATGCTTGACCCGCTACCCAAATCCACGTCATGCTCTTCGAGCGTCAAATTGTTGTCCGGAGTAAAGAAATCGAGCACTGACAAAGTTGAATTCAAGCGTATGAATGAGTCGTTGTAACCAGTTGATATCTGGTCGCCGGTATCGACGCCGCTCATTACATATATATCGCCGTTAGTATCATCAATCGCAGGAGCGCCGCCGCTAGCCCACAGACCGCCGCCGCCGTTGTCGTCGGGTGTATCGTTGAAAATCGCCGTCTGCTTTAGGGTCGTCTTGTCGTATGTCAATAACCAACCATGGACACAACTTCCAAAGGCAATCACAATGTCATTCGTGACTGGATTCAGCGCCAGCCCCATGCGTTGGTAACAATCGGATCCCAGTTGAACGGTATGGCTCGTAGGTGTGCCCTCGGT
>PLBX01000570.1:4101-4493 GCA_003135495.1 Acidobacteriaceae bacterium
GCATCGATCACCGGAGTCGACAGGATGCCAACATTAGGATTCACCCCCGTCACATCGTTCTTTGGAACATTAGGTCCAAGGGTGACTTGCCAGAAAACATTTGCACTGTGAGTGCTGTTCGCGTCTGCGTCAAAGGCATAAACGCTGTTGTTCTGAGTCACCACATAGACCACGTCGTGAGTGCCGCCCGCAATGCTGACCCCAGGGAGATACAGGGGCTGCGCGTAGACCTGGCCATCGACGGGATAAGTGGCCAACTTGCCGAACTGTCCGGAATTGACGTTCGTAGTATTTAGAGTCGTTTCTCCCGTAAAGGTGCCCTGGCGCGTATCGTCATTGTGGTAGGTGAGCACTGCGCCCGGACTGCTGTTGATTACGGTCAGTGAGGCCGT
>PLBX01000012.1 GCA_003135495.1 Acidobacteriaceae bacterium
TACCTTGAACTCCTCGACGCTGTCCTGCGGCGTGGGCAGCACGCCCGTGGGCCCGCCCACCCCTGCTCCCAGGTTATTCTGCGTGGCCACACCACCGGTCGGGTCGCCCGCCATACTGCTAAAGTACACGTTCTGGCTGCCGTCCATGTCGCTGCTGTTATTGCCGCCATCCAGCGAGAAGTAGCTTTGGTCGACCACCGCGCCCGCCACGCTGCCATCGGGACTCACGCCCGGCTGCAACTCGACGAATGAGCTGACGTCGCGGCCCAGGCTCGGCAGGTTGTCCAAGGTGAGACTCGTAATGGTGTTGCCTACGGTGGCATTCATGGTCTGCAGTTCNNGGTAGTCACCTCCACCACCACATTCGCCCCGCCCACTTGCAGAGACAGATTGAGCGTGAGGCTGGCCCCGACTTTTACCTCCTGGTTCTCGGTCTTGGTGGTTGCAAACCCCGACTTGCTGACCGCGATGCTGTAGATGCCCGGGTTAACGTCCACATAGATGTACCGCCCAGACGCGTTGCTGGTCGTGGTGCGTGCAGTATTGGTCCCGATGTCAGTCAGCGTAACTGTTGCACCTGCTACCACCGCGCCGGTCGGATCAGTCACGGAGCCGGCGACGGTGCCGGTTGAGGTTGACTGCGCCCACGCAGGCAGAGAGCTGCCCACACAAACCACCAAAAGCAGAACCAGAGCCAACTTCACGCTGCGGATGTACATTGTTTCCTCCGACCAAAAGATTGAGTGTCGCGACTGACCAAGACAAATAGATGAAGTCGCTAACCACTTCCGCCACGTTGAGTGTTTGCAATTAGCGAACCAGAGTGTGGTCGTCGAGTTTTCAATCAGTTACATCGATGGTCAGATCTGAAGTTATGAAATTACGGATGCCAACTGGACTNNAACATCAAACAGGAGATGAATCTCCAACAATCCAGATTTCCGCAGATTCCTTCCGAGTTTGACACCGGTGATTTGAAGATGCATACTGGTTGGTATGTTACAGGTTACACGAAGACCGAGTCGTAGGACAGCCACGTCACGCGATCCAGCGCGCACACGAGAGCGCTTATTGAGAGCCGCCTTTCAGGAAATGCACCGCTCAGGGTTTCGGAGCGCTGACCTAAATGCAATTCTGGCGGCAGCTCGCGTCACCAAGGGTGCCTTGTACTACCACTTCGATAACAAGGAAGCCCTTGGCTATGCAGTCGTGGACGAGGTCCTTGCAAGTATTTCCCGCGAAAAGTGGGTGTGGCCTTTGCAGAACGCGAAGAATCCCATCGATGCCTTGGTCGGCATCGTTCAGGGCACATCGTGTAGGCGAGAAGATCTCGAGTGCGGCTGCTCGCTGAATAACCTGTCGCAAGAGATGTCCCCCCTTAATGAGGGGTTCAGAAGAAGGACAGCGAAACTTTTTAAGGACTGGCACGATGCAATCGCGGTGGCATTGAGGCAGGGACAGAAACTCGGGCTGGTGCGGAGTGACGTAGACGCCGGCGAAACAGCTACGTTCCTGATCGCCGCGTACGAAGGTTTCATCTCTTTAGCAAAAAATTCTCAGGATGTACGGGTGCTGCAAGCAGGGCAAAAAAGCGTGCTCCGTCTTTTGGAATCGCTTCGCGGGAGACGCGGCCTGACTAAGGGGCGGCGGGTCAAAGCTGGCTAGCCGGTAGGGGTTTGCTGAGTGCTCATTACCTCATAACATCCACACCGGTATGTATGATTCTTTTAATTCCCAGGGGGAATCAATGAACCAAAGGATAGTCAAAATGATCGCATTGGGAGCTATTGCGCTGGTTATCGTGCTCGGCGAGTGGTGGCAAGCGCAAGCACAGGACCCAAAAGCACCGTATGCGAGCATGGCTCCGCTTGAGCAGTACCTGATGTCGGATCGAAACGCCGAGATCGCTATGGCGCAAAGTGCTGCTCCTGCGGCGATATCAAACGATGCTGAGGTTTGGGTTCTCACACGGCATGGTTACGAAATCGCAGTCAAAGGCAAGAACGGTTTCGTGTGTGTCGTGGAACGATCGTGGATGGCCCCATTCGACTTCCCGCAGTTCTGGAATCCCAAGATGCGGGGTCCGCTCTGCTTCAATCCTCCGGCCGTTCGCTCGATCCTACCACTCACTTTCAAAAGGACAGAATTGGTTTTGGCGGGGCTGTCCAAAGCTCAGATCATCGACGCCATCAAGATATTCGTTAAGCAAGAGCTGCCAACCCTGGAGCCTGGCGGGATGACCTACATGATGTCGAGTCAAGCGTACCTTGGAGACGACGTCGGGCACTGGGCTCCACATCTGATGTTTTACCTTCCCCTGACAGACGGTATGACCTGGGGTGCAGACGTGCCTGGCTCTCCCGTTTTGCTGAATCCGCAATTTCATGGCGCTCCCGAGCCGATAAGCGTGTTCATGATTCCAGTGTCCAAATGGTCGGACGGAACGGCACGCGCGAATGTTCACTGACGTCCAATCTCAACACGCCGACTGAGGGCCGTGCAGGTCACGATGGACTTCGGGCACAGGAGCAGTAACGAAACCGGTAATGGAGGTCTTTTGGATAACGGCGATCCGCATATTCGTGAAGTCGTAAAGGCCGCGTGTGAAGAACTGCCGCTGCCAAAGCTGCCTGTCGTTCCCGCCAGGGCAGACCGTGAGTATGCGATTGCGATTTTTGGGAAAAAGGAGGTTGATGAGGCGGTCGAGCCCTCGGACGAGCGCATTCGTGAGCCTCTCACCGTCGGGCTCCGGCAACAGGCGGCAGGGCGATCAACAAGCCTCAGCAAAGCTTTACCCCAGACACGGACGCTTGCGATGGGGAAGTCTGCGCGGATTGCGATCAAAGCCAAGGGCAGAATTCTCTTCATCGATGCGGCGGACGTTATCGCGGTGGAAGCCAAAGGAAACTATGTCTTGTTATTGCATACTTCAAGTTCGCACATGCTGCGAGAGTCTATCTCGGCCAGGGAGGAAAAGCTCAATCTGCACGGGTTTGTGCGAATTCATCGATCTGTGCTGGTGAACGCGGCATTGGTTGAAGAGATTCATCCATTGTCCACGGGCGAGTATGTGCTCCGCGTGCGGGGAGGAAGGGAGTTCACAGTCACTCGTACTTACAAGAAGAATCTGCAACTCCTGGCGCAGTTGTGGATCGGTATCGAGGGTTTTGCTGCCGAGTAGGAGCTNNCGGCCACCCGGGCCAGCTGTGGCAGGGGACCGTTCCACGATTTCTACGCGGCTTTGCTGGCCAAGGGGATGAAGCCGGAGATGGCTCGTCTGACGCTGGCGCGCAAGATCGCGGCTATTACTTTGACACTTTGGAAGAAGGAGGAACGTTTCGACGCCGAACAACTGAAAACGCAAGCAGCTTGAGCATTGAACAGAATCCAGGTGATCTCCCAGGTTTTCATGCCTCGGGGTGGCCTTTCTGCGTCTGCGTTGTTGAAGGCTGTGGAACAGAAGACTATCGCCTTCTCTATCTCCGCGATGAGCGTCAGTTCCGAGAAGTTCCGGGGCGCCACATTCAGCCGAGCCACGCTGCGTTCCAAGTCGATTGCCACCTCCAACTGCTCGAGGAGATCCACTCCCAGAATTCCATCAAGCTGCCCGCCGCAGGCTTTCGAGATGGCGGTTAAGTTCGTTCTGCTTCAAGTGCCCTCTTGTGCAGCCCACGGGATCCCGCGAGTATGCGTCAATTAATTCGACTGATTTCTTCCGTATCTCGATAGTCGCTATGACATGATAGTGACTAACGCAAGCTGATTTTATATAATCGCCCGTCATGCCAACTCAGGAGACGCTTTATAACGTAGCCAATCGAGTGGCCACGATTACTTTGAATCGGCCGGACAAACTCAACGCCTGGACGGCGCTGATGGAAAGCGAAGTGCGTTCGCACATGGAGAACGCCGAGCAGAACGACGAGGTCCGCGTGATCGTATTGACAGGCGCTGGGCGGGGCTTTTGCGCAGGCGCTGACATGTCGCTGCTGAGCGCGGTGGCGGAACGCGGCTTGGATTACCGGGATTTGGATGACCGGGGCCGCGAGCAGGTTTTGCGCGACGGCGCCAACCGCCGTGAGGGCGCGGCCCCGGATTTTCAGAAGAAATACTCGTATTTCCCGGCGATCGGGAAGCCGGTGATTGCCGCCATCAACGGGCCGGTGGTTGGCCTTGGTTTGGTTATCATTCTCTATTGCGATCTGCGGCTGGCCTCGGACGCAGGCCGCTTCAGCACCACATTCGCGCGGCGCGGGCTGATTGCCGAGTATGGAATGGCCTGGATGTTGCCTCGGATCATTGGAATTGCAAACGCGCTCGACCTGCTGTTTTCTGCCCGGACCATCGATGCCGCCGAAGCACTGCGCATGGGGTTGGTGAATCGAGTTTTTCCCCAGGAAACCTTTCTCGAAAAGGCCCAGGAGTACGCCCAAGAGCTGGCTTCCACGGTGAGCCCGCGCTCGTTGCGCATAATCAAGCGCCAGGTATACGAGGCCATGTCGCAACCGCTCGCGGAAGCTTTCGACATTTCCGTGCGCGAGATGATGGCGTGTTTCCGCACAGAGGATTTCAAAGAGGGCGTCGCGCACTTTGTGGAGAAGCGCCCCGCTGCTTTCACGGGTAAATAGGAGACAGGCGGCAGACATGAATTTCTCGTTCAGCAGCAAAGTGAAGGACCTGCAACGACGCTTGCAGGTTTTCATGGATGAGCACATTTATCCGAATGAGCAGCGCTACTATGATGAGATCGAGCGCAACCGCTGGTCGCCGCCGGCCGTAATTGAGGAACTCAAGCCCAAAGCCCGCGCCGCGGGCCTGTGGAATCTGTTCCTGCCGGATCGGGAGTATGGGGCGGGGTTGACGAATCTCGAATATGCACCTCTCGCCGAGATTATGGGGCGCAGTTTTATTTCTCCTGAGGTGTTCAACTGCTCGGCGCCGGACACCGGCAACATGGAAGTGCTCGCCCGCTACGGCACCGGGGAGCAAAAAGAGCGCTGGCTCAAGCCTCTGCTTGCAGGTGAGATTCGATCGTGCTTCGCGATGACGGAACCCGGGGTCGCCTCATCGGATGCAACCAACATCCAGGCGAGTATTGTTCGGCAGGGCGACGAGTATGTCATTAATGGCCGCAAGTGGTGGGCCTCTGGAGCGGGCGATCCGCGCTGCAAGGTCGCGATCTTTATGGGCCGAACTGACACAGACCGAACTGACTCAGAAAAGACAGATGGCTCGGCCGCGCTCCATAAACAGCAGTCGATGGTGCTGGTGCCGATGGATAGCGCCGGGCTCAAGATTGAGCGCATGCTGACGGTGTTTGGCTATGACCATGCGCCGCACGGGCACGGCGAGATCACTTTTGAAAATGTTCGCGTGCCCGTCTCGAACATGTTGCTCGGCGAAGGACGAGGCTTCGAAATTGCCCAAGGGCGGCTGGGTCCGGGGCGCATTCACCACTGCATGCGCTGCATCGGCGTGGCCGAACGGGCCCTCGAAACCATGTGTAAGCGAGTGCAGGCGCGGGTGGCGTTTGGTAAGCTGCTGGCCAAGCAAGGCACCATACGGGCCGACATTGCGCGATCCCGCATGGAGATCGAGCAGGCACGTCTTCTGACTTTGAACGCGGCCTACATGATGGACACGGTCGGAAACAAAGAAGCACGCGCCGAGATCGCGATGATCAAAGTCGTGGCGCCGAATGCCTGTCTGCGAGTGTTGGACCGCGCGATTCAGGCTCACGGAGGTGCGGGCGTCTCTCAGGATACGTTTCTGGCCGGCGCCTGGGCGAATGTGCGCACACTGCGTTTGGCCGATGGCCCGGACGAAGTGCACACCGAAGCTATCGCCAAGCTGGAACTCAGGAAGTGGAGTGTTCCGCAGGCATTGGGTGACAAGAAATGACCCTTCGACAACTCCGCGATTCCTTAACCAGCGTGCCGTTCAATACCTTGCTCGGGATGCGACTCCACGGAGTGCACCGCGACGGCATTACGATCGACTGCACGCTTCGTAACGACTTGCGAAACGGCGCTGGGGTAGCCCACGGCGGTATCGCTGCAGCCATGGCCGACGCAGCTGTGGGCGGTGCCATCCAGCGCCACTTCGGTGGGGGGCGTCGGATCACCACCGTGGAGTTAAAGATCAACTACTTTCTACCAGTGACGGAAGGCCGCATCTTTGCCCGGTCGCACCTTCTTCGCATCGGCTCCACGCTGTGTGTGGGTAACGTGGATCTCACCGATGAACATGGGCGTGCGATTGGAACGGCCATCGTTACTTATATGTTCATCAATCCTCCTGCTGTTCGGACGTCGG
>PLBX01000382.1 GCA_003135495.1 Acidobacteriaceae bacterium
GGACACGGCAGCCAGGAAGAATTGAAGCTGATCATCAATCTGGTGCGGCCAAAATATTTCATTCCTATTCACGGCGAATATCGTCAACTGAAGTTGCACGCCGATTTGGCGGGATCCATGACTGGCGCGGTTGGCAAGGTGATGCTGATCGAAACCGGGGACGTGCTTGAAATCGACGAGCAGGGCGCGCGCAAAGCCGGACGGGTGAATGTAGGCCGCATCTGCATCGATTCCGGCTCGCGGACTGACGTGGTTGAAGATCTCGTCATTAAAGATCGCCGCCACCTGAGCGAGGACGGTTTCGTGATGCCGGTGATTGCCATCAACAAGCTCACTGGCCGGGTTGAGGCGCCGCCCGAGATTGTGACGCGTGGATTTAATCCGGGAGAAGATGGCGTGATCAACCGGATCAAAGAAATCGTTACCGAGACTCTCGATGCTTCGAGCGCCGAAGAGAAAGCCGATTACGGCGTGATCAAAGAGAAGATTCGGACTGATTTGAAGCGTTATATTTCGCGGCAGAATCAGCGAAGGCCGCTGATTATGCCGGTGATTGTGGAAATATGAGCTCGATAGCAATTGTTAACAGCGCTCGGCGTCGGAATCAAGGTGACAATAGGTTACCCCTCAGCGTATGGAAGATTATCGCCCATGACCGGCATTCAGATGAGTCGGCTGCCGCTGGCCCTGGGTTGGCAGCCGCTCCCGTCAACGATGGATATCTTCGAAAAGCTTGCCACCGAGTGTGATCAGCTTGAACCAGAAATCTGCCGAAAGAGCCCTACGAGTTACTGCGGATCGAAGCGTATCGAAGCTTCTTTGCCCCTCCACCACCTCAGCGCCGCGAAGAATTTCCATGGTGTCATCTGCATCGTGTTTGAGACGCGCTTCGATCCGGCAGACGAACGCTTGGTCCGCTCCCCCGAAAATCGCATGGTAGAAAATGCATCCAGTTGGAGTTGAGGCAATCTCAAATCGAACATCGCTTCCGTCATTTCGAGCGTTGAGGTCGGCAGCAAAAAAGTCTTTAGGTAGACCAAGAGCATATACGGTCCATGGGGGGATCGTCCAAGTCTCTCGATAGGACACAATCCCGCTTTGCTTGTCGAGGGTGCGTGACGGAAACTCTGTTACCTGAAAGTGCTCCATGTTCCCAATATCGTTCCGGTGCTGGTTGAGGAGAGGGTAATTGGACCAAGTCGCCTGCCTTCGCGCTCCCAATGGATGCTTACCCATCTCGGCTCCCGAAACTCGTACAATGTCGAGCGGAGTTCCGCGCTATCCGGAACGCTGCTGGTAAGAATTTCGTCGACAAGTAGGTTATTTACCTGCATGGCTGAGACACGCGGAAAATCGTCCCATTCAAAGTGAAACCTGTCAAGGGGTTATCGCCCCCGGCGATTAAAGCGGCGAGCATATCTCACCCGAACTGCTCACGCTCAACATCCTGCTCCACAGCTTCACGCAGGAGCCATTGCGGCGAACGGCGGCGGGCGCTGTACGCGTTCCTTTGTCTCAGTCTCAGCTTCGCAGCATTAAAAAACGGGTCATTCAGCCCAGCGGGTTCTTCCATCGCAGCCCGGGGAAGCGGGAGAAGTCGCGGTCCGTGGTGTACAGGATGCCGCCATATTCCATAGTCAAGGCAGCTAGTTGGGCGTCGGTGACGAGCGGGCCCGGAGCTTGTCCCTCTACGATCATCTGTCGAAAGGACGCCCAAGNNGATCGTCTCCAGGCGCGATTAGCCGGACGTTTGGTTGCGCGATCCAGTGATCCACAATCTCAACTGCTTCGGCGATGCTGAATCGATCTCCGGGCAGTCTGGGATTCGTCATAATCCGCAGGAAAGCTCCAACCGTCTGCCACGGCAAGCCTATCGGCTGAATTCCCGAAAACACTTCTTCGACCCAGGAGCGGGCTTCGGCGTGGAGAAGCGAGACATTGTCATAGGCGTACAGCAAGATATTGGCGTCCAGAACAATCACTTGTGCGCCGGACCTTCCAGTTCATCCAGCAACTGTGCAACGTTGTCGTAGCTCAGGCTGGCTGGCAATCCCAATTTTCGGGGTTTCACAGTGAATGGCTTGCTGGGAGGCTGATTTGAGGCCATCAGCCCCAACCGCAGAAAATGATTGACTACTTGCTTGAAAGGCGCACCAGAGCGCTTGCTTTCCTTGTCCAACAACCGCGCGACATCGTCGTCTAAAGAGAGTGTGGTTCTCACATCGTGATGCTATCTCGAATAGCATCATGATGTCAATACCACTATCATCATGGTCGACGGGAGAACCGAGGCTGAGGTTTTTCGATCCTGGAGGTTCGAGCGGCCTTAAGGTTCAATCTGCACATTTTTTGTTCTATGCTAGACGCACCAATCCACTAAACTATGGTCTCCCTCTCCGACATCCGATCCGCTCAAGCACTGCTTCGCGGCATCGCCGTTCACACGCCGCTGCTGGAATGGACAAGCGCAGCGGATCAACGCAAGCTTTACCTGAAGCTCGAAAATCAGCNNGAAAACCAGCAGCCCATCGGCGCCTTCAAACTCCGCGGAGCTTACAACAAGGTGGCTTCGCTGAGCGCCGAGGAACGCGGGCGTGGAGTTATTTCTTACTCCAGCGGGAATCACGGACAAGGTGTGGCGTATGCGGCTCGGGCACTTGGCTTGAAAGCGGTCATTGTGATGCCGCGTAATGCGCCGAAGAACAAGATTGCGGCCACCGAGGCTTTGGGGGCTGAGGTTATTACCGTAGGCCCAGGGAGCGAAGAACGACGGATTCGCGCCGAAGAACTCGCGGCAGAACACGGATACGCGATCGTTCCCCCTTACAACGACGAAAAAATCATCGCTGGCCAGGGAACGGTCGGGCTCGAAATCCTGGAAGACATCCCTGAAGTTGGAACCGTGCTGGTCCCGGTAGGTGGCGGAGGCCTCATCAGCGGAGTCGCAGCGGCGATCAAACTTAGCAACAAGCGGGTAAAGGTGATTGGCGTGGAGCCGGCATTGGCGGCTGACGCCCAAGCCAGCTTTCGTGCCGGACGAATCGTCTCCTCTCCGGCGGAGCAAGTGTCGCTTACGTTGGCGGATGGCCTTCGCACCCAGAGCGTTGGGGCCTTAAATTTCGAGCACATCCGCGCGTATGTGGACGACCTTGTAACCGTATCAGAAGAGGAAATTCGCGCGGCCTTGGAAGCCCTAAGCGCCAACGCTGAAACGGTTGCGGAACCGAGCGGAGCCGTGTCTCTTGCAGCTTTTCTCTTTCATGCGGGCGAGTTGCCCGATACGAGAATTAATGCGGCGGTTATCAGCGGCGGAAATATCGATCCAAGCTTGCTCGCCGATCTCCGCGGCGAATAATTCGTCGGTTTATATCGGCCTAGCCGGAAATGGCACAAACGGGCCACTTGCCAAAAATAGACTACGTGCTACTATCGGTAACCTCGCGAGTGGTTACTTGCGGGGACAGCAGTTTTGGAACCAACTCCACTGCAGGTGGTTGATTGCGGCGGCTCCCCCGGCCATTGCGCAGTTTCTGTTCTACCTCGTGAACGTGGCCTAGCAGTCCTTTTCTGTTGGGAGATAAGCTCCGGGAACGAAAGATGATCAGTGCAAGTGTGCAGTAGATTGCATACTTGAGGTTGAGATCACCAAAATTCTCGTGGTTAACTTGCTGAAAACACAAGCTAACTTCGTGATAGTAATTTTGGAAGTGCAAATGCAGCAAAGGTGGCAGGCGACCTAGATCTGAGGCTAAAGCTAAGGACGGTTCCTAGGAAAAAGATGGAAAATTTGGGGAGGATCACAATGAGGCGAGTGGTAGTGATTTTAGCATTGTTAGCATTGGCGTTGCCAATGGGAGCTTGGGCGGACATTATTGCGACGAACAAGTTTGGCAACATCACGTTCTCGGATATGGCCGGGACCAATTTGATGGGCACGATTGGGTCGACGACAGTGAGTTCAATGGGTTCTCAACTGAAGACTTACGGTGCGTTTGCGGCTACCGCCGGACACGCTCTGGGAATTGTCAATTTCACAACTGGCGTTCTGACGAGCGGTTCGGTCTTTAGTGGCGGTATGTTCGCGGGCGGCGGCGTTTTTGACATTATCGCCAATAGCGCTTTCGCGAAACAGATCTCGGGATGCACTTCCTGCATGGGCACGCTGGCTCTTTTTACCGGCAGTTTTAGCGGTCCCGTTAGCTGGGTTCTGGATAGCGTGAGTAAACAAACGAGGGTCTACACACTTTCGGGCGCTATTTCGGGCATGACATGGAATGGCTACTCCACGACTGGGTACACCTCGCAAACCATTTCCATACTTAACTCTACACAAGGTGCTAAAGGCATCGGGCACATCAACATGGGCACCACGAGTCTTTCCACGCCAGAACCCGGAACTTTGGGTCTTCTCGGAACGGGACTCGTTGGCGTGGCTGGTTTGTTCCGTCGGAAACTGGTCCGTTCCTAATTTGATTTCCTAGATTGGATTCCCTAGGTTCGCCCATAACACTCAACTCGCAGCCCCGCCGCAAGGCGGGGCTTTTAATTTTTGTGCTCCACTCGCAAGACGCCGACCGCCATGCTCCGGCTTGGCCCGCTGTCGGCACTACTCACCGGCTTCGGTCGCAACTCCGAATTACATTTCAAATCACCCCAAAGTGTTACTGCGGTAACGGGCCGGTGTAGCTTTGGCGTTGACCTAAGGGTTATCCAAACCTACATTCAGGCGCANNAAGCAGATTGAGATGCTGCAGCAGGCCGCCGAAAAGCTGCGAGAAGTGGCGCCCTTGCTTGCGGAAAACGAGAACGAAGACGATAGCGCCGTGCTGGCGGAAGTGGACGAAGATAACGGCGGTGCCATGGCTGCGAAAGCCGGTGCTCAGGCATCCGGGGCGGCCAAGCCCAGCCGTAGCACAACTCCACGCTGGCCGTAAAGAACGGCTGACAAGGCCGGAGCTAGTCTTATGATATTGCAGGCATTGCTGGTTTCGAAGGATGACGAGGCCGCGGAGACACTGATTCAGGTGCAGGCGCAGCTCGGCGTGGCCGTGGATCGGTCAAATGCGCCCGATGTCGCCATCGCAAAATTAAAGGAACAGCATTTCGATCAGGTCGTTGTCGATTTCGATGATCCTTCGGCTGCCTCTTTGATGCTGGAGGGGTGCAAGAATCTTTCTGGTCCGGAGCGCAAACCACCAGTCACTGTGGCCTTGTTGCGGGACGCTTCCCAGATACGCTCCATTCTCGGGCAGGGCGCCCATTTCATCCTCACAAAGCCTTTGACTCATGAACAGGCCTGCAACACATTGCGGGCTGCGACAGCGTTACTAAAGCGGGAGCGGCGGCAATCGGCGCGGGTTGCGGCTCAAGCTCCGGTATCGATGCAGACAGATGGCAGTGACCGAATCGAAGCGATATTGCTGGATCTGAGCATTGGCGGCATGGATGTCCTCGCGGCGAAGCCGCTTTCCGTTGCTGCTCTGGTTCACATATCGTTCGAACTCCCCGATGGTGGAGCGGCAATTGTGGCTGATGCGGAGGTCGCCTGGAGCACGCCCAACGGTCAGACCGGATTGCGCTTCCTCGATCTGCAAAGCAAGATGCGCGAGGCCATGAGCGAATGGTTGTCGGCCCACTCGCATGACACTTTGCCGGAAGAGCCGGCTGCCGTGAGTCACTGCAAGCTCACTGATTTGAGTTTAGGCGCGTGCTATGTGCAAACAGCATCGCCGTTTCCTCAGGCCTCGGCCGTCGATCTATGCCTGCGTGCGGCGGGAATGGAAATTCAT
>PLBX01000525.1:0-7030 GCA_003135495.1 Acidobacteriaceae bacterium
AAGTTGTGCAGGTTGATGTGAAGAATAATCGGGTCGCGACAAACTTGATCGGGCCCGACAACACATTTCTGAAAAACGCGCCGCCATCCACCGAGCCGTTCACAGTCGATGTAGACCCGCTCGAAGCGGTGGCGCGTATCGATCTGCAGGGGCACAAGTTCGTTCTGAAAGAAGGCGAATGGAGCGGATGGGTGCCGGTGGAGTTTCAGCTGATGCCGGTGATTGGCAACGTGAAGGGGATCTGCCGCTTTTATCTCAAGCAGACGCATCCGCGATTTCAACTTTACGTTTCGCCTATAAATATTGATCCGGAGAATCCGGCGTTGCCGATTTCGACGCCTACGAATTACTCCCGCGATCTGGCGAAGGAGATTGGCGAATATCATACGCAAGGGATTGCCGAGGATACCAAGGCTCTCACTGCCGGTGTGCTCGACGATAAAGAATATCTGGAACAGGCGCACACTGTTCTTGCGGAACATAGACGCGCATTCGACATTGAATTCCCCAAATTTCATAACGGACTTTTTTTCTTTTATTTTTCCAGCCTGGATTTGAATGGGCACATGATGTGGCGGCTGACCGATCCGCAGAGCCCTGCTTATGATGCGGCGCTGGCTGCACGCTACGGTTCATCGCTCGAAGAATTCTATGAGCAGATTGATCAGGTACTCGGTGAAGTGATGCCGAGAGTTGACGAGAACACGACGTTGCTTGTGCTTTCGGACCATGGATTTGCGCCCTATCGACACTCATTCAATCTGAACACGTGGCTGCTCAATAACGGATACATCACGCGCAAGGAAGGCTCCAGCACTGATCCGAATGAGACTTTTGCGGATGTGGATTGGAGCCACACGCGCGCGTATGGATTAGGCTTGAATGGACTTTATCTGAACATGCGCGGACGCGAACGGGATGGAATCGTCGATCCCGCGCAGGGCGACGAGCTGCTGCGCGAGATTCGGCAGAAACTTTTGGAGGTTCGCGATCCCAAGGATCAAGCGCAGGTAATTACGCGCATCGACCTGGCGACTGAAGCGTACCAAGGGCCGTACGCTCGTTCCGGCCCCGACGCTCTGGTTGGATACAATCGCGGGTATCGCGCGGGATGGAAGACGATTTTGGGCGCGTTTCCGCCGGATGTACTCGAAGACAATACGAATGCGTGGAGTGGCGATCATTGCATGGACTTCACGAAAGTACCGGGGGTGATTTTGAGCAATCGGCCGATAGTGAACGAAGCACCGGCGCTAACCGATATTGCGCCGACGATTCTGTCTGAATTTGGAATTGCGAAAACGAAGGATATGATGGGGCAGTCGGTATTGCAGGCGCGCTGAGGCCACGCGTGGCGACGCGTTTTAAGAATTGTCATCCTGAGCGAAGCGAAGGACCTATTCATTTGTTTGCAGCGTAGGAATGCAGAGGTCCTTCGCTTCGCTCAGGGATGACAGCGTTGTTTATTCTGGGGCGGGCGCTGGGTTGCTAGTCTACAGACGGGAGGAATATGTTTGGTTCGCACAAGATAAAAATTGAAGGCGATCTGCTTGAGAAAGTGAAACAGTGTTCGGACGCGGCGGGTTACGAATCGATTGATGAATTCGTGATTCACATGCTGGAGAAAGAAACAAAAAAAATCATTCCGGACGAGAGCAGCACCTCGAAAGAAGAAATTCAGAAGCGGCTGCGCGGGTTGGGATACATCGAGTAGCTTGACCGCTCTTTCAAAATCGTTGGCTTCTGCCGCGAAGGTCGCAGGAATGGCGGCTTCACATTTCTCATCTTTATCCTCAGTCATATCCTCAGTCATATTCGCCAGGGCTTTTGTAGGGATTTTCACGAGTCCGCTGGCAATTGTGGTCTGGTTATCGCTGGTGGTCGGGTTGCTGATGGTGGTGCTATTCGGATACACCTCGGATCAGAAAGCGATCGGCGCGGCGAAAGACCAACTGAAGGCTCATCTCCTCGCTGTCCGTCTTTATCGTGACCAGATTCCCGTGGTGATGGGGTCGTATGGCAAGATACTGCGCGGCACCGGGCGCTATTTGAAACTTGCGTTTAAACCACTTCTTTACGTAATCGTTCCGATCACTTTACTGATGGTGCAAGCTGATCGCTATCTGGGTTCTTCGCCGATCGCTGCGAACGTGCCTTTCCTGTTGACGGTGCGTCTTGCGCCTTCAGCAAAANNCGCAAACCGCTGGCTCGATAAATGATGTTGCGATCGAACTCCCTCAGGAAATTACTATGACTGCGCCACCGGTGCATGTTATGGCGGATAATGAGATTATCTGGCGGTTGGCAGGTGCTAAAGACGGACGCTACGTGATCAGGGTTGCGTCCGGCGGCGAAAAAGTTGAGAAGACGGTTTACATTGGAACTGATCTGCCGCGCATTTCGACGGTTCGGTTGCGCGGACACTTCTGGGAGCGAATATTCTCGTCAGCCGAACCGTNNGTTGCCGGAGAATAGTCCCATCGAATCCATCTCGATTAATTACCCGGATCGCAATATCGAGGTCGCGGGCTATGGTATGAATTGGATTTGGCTGTTCTTTATATTGTCGATGGTGGCGGGATTTATTTTCAAGGAAATGCTGGGAATCAAAATATGAAGAGATGGTGTGGGGCGGGCGCCCTCGCCNNNTGGCTGAAGCCATGCCCTGATACTGGCCTTTCGCGGGCGAGGGCGCCCGCGCCACACGGGTATTGCTGATTGCTTTTATTTTGCTGCCCGCGGTCGCGCATGCTTATGCTGGGCCCGGTGCTGGATTTGCGGTGCTGTCTTCTTTCTGGGCTATTTTTGTCGCTTTCCTATATTCGTTCTATGCATTGATGACTTGGCCGCTCCGCCAATTGTTTCGTTTTATCCGGCGGCGGAATGCTTACGGGAAAGCGACGTTTGAGCGCGCGGTGATTTTGGGATTCGACGGGATGGATCCTGAACTTGCCGAGCGCTTTATGAAAGAAGGACGGCTGCCGAATCTTTCAAAGTTGCGCGATAAAGGAACCTTCAGCAAGCTGCGCACGACATTTCCGGCGATTTCTCCGGTGGCTTGGTCGACGTTCATGACTGGAGTGAATCCGGGCAAGCACAATATTTATGATTTTCTGGCGCGCGATGCCAATAGCTATCTGCCGTATCTTTCGTCGGCTGAAATCAAGGGGCCGAAGCGGCACATCAAGATTGGCAAATACTCCATTCCGTTTGGGAAGACAGAAATAAAGGCGATGCGGAAGGGGACGCCTTTCTGGCACTGGCTGGGCGATGCGGGAATTTTTAGCTCGGTAATTCGAGTCCCGGTCACGTTTCCGCCAGAGAAGTTTCAGGGAGTATTGCTATCGGGAATGTGCGTGCCTGACTTGAAAGGAAGTCAGGGGACGTTCTGTTTGTGCACCACGCGCGCATCGGGCGACAAGTTTCGCGAGGGCGGAGTGCGGGTGCCGATCGAGCGCAAGAATGGAATTTGCCGTTCTTATGTTCCGGGGCCGGATAATCCGGTAAAGGAAAACGCGGGCGAACTGCGGATGGAGTTCGAGATTAAGCCTGAGTTGGGGGCAAAGCTTGCGCGCTTCACGGTCGGTTCGGAAAAGTTTGTTTTGAAGGTGGGGGAATATTCCGAATGGATCACGGCGGAATTCAAAGCTGGCCTAGGCTTCACGGCGCATGGGATTTGCCGGTTTTATCTGAAGGAACTTTCGCCCGAAGTTGAGGTCTATGTCACGCCGGTGAATATCGATCCCGGGCACCCTGATCTCCCAATCTCGCATCCGGTGACTTATTCAATTTATCTGGCCAAACTTTTCGGGCCGTATGCAACGCTCGGGCTAGCCGAAGACACCTGGGCTATGAACGAGCATGTACTCGATGACGATGCCTTCCTCGCCCAGGCTTACGGCAATCATGAAGATCGCGAGCGGATGCTGTTTGACGCGCTGGATAAGACGAAGCAAGGACTATGCACTTGCGTCTTTGATACTACAGATCGCGTGCAGCATATGTTCTGGCGCTATTTGGATGAAGATCATCCGGCGGCGCGCGATGTGCCGCATAGCGAGCATCCGCAGGTGATTCAGGATTTGTACGAGCGCATGGACCGGCTGATCGGGCGCGTTATGGAAAAGATTGATGACGACACGCTGCTGATGGTGATTTCCGATCATGGATTTAAATCGTTCGCGCGCTGCATGAATCTGAACGCATGGCTGCTTCAGAATGGATATCTCGCGCTGAAGGACGGAAAGAGCGAGAGCGGGGATTGGTTTGAGGACGTCGATTGGTCACGCACTCGCGCCTACACCATGGGCCTCAACGGACTTTATTTAAATATTAAGGGCCGCGAGAAGCAGGGGATTGTTGAGGCTTCTGAGATCGAGGCATTGAAACTGGAACTGCAAAAAGGACTGAATGGGCTGGTGGATCCGGCTTCTGGGACGGTTGGAATTACGGGTGTGTTTATTGCGGGCAATGTTTATCGCGGGCCTTATACCGAAAACTCGCCCGATCTGATTGTGGGCTATGGGGCTGGATATCGCGCGTCGTGGGATTCGGTAATGGGCAAGGTCACGGGGCAAGTTTTTGAGGACAATATTAAGGCGTGGAGCGGCGATCATTGTATTGATCCGCGCCTGGTGCCGGGAGTTTTGTTTTCCAGTCATAAGTTTGTTGAAGAGAAGCCGGCGATTGTCGATGTGGCGCCTACGATTCTGAAACTATTTGGGCTGGCGTTGCCGGGTCATTTTGATGGGAAGGCTTGGGCGCTGGCTCCGCAGGCTAAATCTTAACCACAGGGGGCACGGGGGTTTCACAGGGATACACGGGGAAGATCAAATGTCTTCCCTGAGTACCCCTGTGAAACCCCGTGCTCCCTGTGGTAATCGATTCAGCACCTGGCCCTCGTTGAGGGCGCTTAGGTCGCTCATCCACTACGTCTTCGTGGTTGCTTTTAGACGCGAGGCGAGCCATGCCACGCAGGCTAGCATTCCGCACCATCCCAGGAATTGGACGACGGCGGCGATTTTCGTGTCATAGGGCAAAATTCCAAGACTTGAGAAAATCGTGTTCCAGTCGTGTTCGACGTAATCGGGGTCTCCGGTCGTAACCAGGGGCAAAGCCATGGCGCGGGCATCGGCCATGTAGGTTGCGGTATAGAGCCAATTTTCAAAGAAGAAGAACATGCAGAATACGAATGCAGGGGCCTGGCGTTCGCGGAAGAAATATGCGGCCAGCAGCAGCGGGACCAGCCACTGCAGGATCGTTCCTCCCCAGAGCCCGAGGGTTGGGCCGAACCAACGGAAGAGCAGATGGCCGCCCTCGTGGACGACTAAGTTGGCGGAGTCGATGAATAAGTAGCTGCCGTGCATGCTGAACGCATAAATGAGGAAGAGAAAATAGAAGGCTAGCCACGCGAAGATGGCCGATTTCGAAACCGGNNACTATTTGCCGAACATGGGATAGTGGCTGGCTGCTCCCATCAGAAATAGCATCGGGAATGAGAGCACGAAGTTGGCGCGCGAAGTTAGAAAGGCTTGCCGCGCCAGATATTTTGCTTTGTCGGGAATGGGCGCGCCGTTCGCGGCATTGTCTTTCGTCCAATTGATTATTTTCTTTTGGGCGCGCCAGATTACTCCCCAGACGTTGAGCATCATTACCCAACCCATGCCTCCGCCGATGCCGATGGCTAGAAGGCGATTGCTCTCCCAGCCATGATTGTTGAGGTGCAAGAAGACGTGGGAGGCGGCGACGACGATCACGATGTAGATCACGGCTAGCACCGGGCCTTTGTCGAGCGCGCCTTTGCCCGGGATCAGGGAGGCGTACATCAGGCCCCATGCGACGGTCCAGATGATGAAGAAGGTTGCCATAGGACCGCCGGATGAGCCTCCGCCATTCCTTGCATCCGAGGCGACAACGCTGCCCCAATATGCCAAGCCTGCTAGAACGGTCAGCACGGAGGCCCAGCGAAACCACCAGAGCGCGCGCGACATCAGGCTGGGCAGGACTTTGCCTTTTGTTGCGGCGTCGAGTTCTTTCATGAAAGGGACATTGACCAAGTTGAAGAAATAGAGGAGGCCGAGCCAGGCCACGCCGCCGATAAAATGCAGCCAACGTAACAGCATCAGAAAGTTTGTGGTGGCGTCAGTGGGCAGTTGGATTTGGCTCAAGTTAGCGCTCCTGATCAAGCTCTATCGCGGAAGCGACGATTGTAGACGTGTCGCACGGGAAATGAAATGAAACTCGGCTGCGGAATTTGAGTGCTGGGTAGTGTAGGGCTTCAACCACCAAGGACACGAAGGTCCACGAGGGAAACTGCAGGATCGTTATTCTCGGGGCTGTGTGAGCGGAAGCGAACAGTTAACGTCGTGTGAAATTTACCTATGGCGTTGCAGAATATTTGAGTCGGAAGTTGAAAAGCGCGGGATTAGGCCGTATTGTAGAGGCCCATAGGCAGAGAACTGCAGCCAATGTCTTCCCCAAGTTCGTGGTGCAGTATTGAGCCTGAAAAAGGAGATCGGCAAAATGGAAGCNNATTCAGGATACCTTCCTCAACACAGCACGAAAGGAACGCCACAACATAACGATTTATCTGGTTAGCGGAGTGAAACTGACCGGTCGTATCCGATCGTTCGACAAGTATTCAGTAGTGCTTGAAACGAGCAACCAGGAACAACTCATCTTCAAACACGCTATCTCGACGGTGGTGATCTCACGCACGTCGCACACCCACCTGGAGCCGCGGCCTACTGCGGTAACTTCGCCCGCCGAAACGTCGGCTCCGAGTTCCGCTTCGAATTCGGCTTCTGGCACCGAAGGATGAAATGAGTTTTCTTGCGTCGAAATGATTCCAGACTGAGCGGCCGCGATAGATCAAGGAAAGCGCCGAAGGCAGTCCTGAACCCGGCAGAGCAAAGGGAACGTGCGTTCCTGGTAGGGGTTGAGTTTCGGAGCAAAGGGCGCGGCGCGGCCGGCAAGTCACGATCTTCCGCAATGACTGCAGGAGCGCAGGCGGCGCGGGACCACGCTGCCA
>PLBX01000525.1:7035-13769 GCA_003135495.1 Acidobacteriaceae bacterium
GCGTCGCGATCGTCCCGAACCTGCCACGCTAATCGGGAAGGGCAAGCTGGAAGAAATTGCGGGCGCCGCAGCATCGGTTTCCGCGGATGTAATTCTGTTCGATCACGATCTTTCCCCTTCGCAGCAGCGCAATATCGAACGAGTGCTCAATACGCGTGTGATTGATCGCACGCAGCTTATTCTNNGACATCTTCGCGCGGCACGCCCGCACTCGTGAAGGCCAGTTGCAGGTTGAACTGGCGCAACTCGAATACATGCTTCCACGGCTGGCGGGACGGGGCATTGAGATGTCGCAGCTTGGTGGCGGCATTGGCACTCGAGGCCCGGGCGAAACTCAACTCGAAACTGACCGGCGGAAAATCTTCCGCCGCGTGCGGCATGTGAAGGAGCAAATTGAAAATGTGCGCCGTGTCCGGGCACAGCAGCGGCAACGGCGGGAATCGGTTCCGGTGGCCACGGTGGCGCTCGTTGGCTACACGAATGCGGGAAAGTCTACACTGTTTAATGTTCTGACCAAATCGAAAGTGCTGGAATCGTCGCGCATGTTTGCCACGCTCGATCCCACGATTCGGTCGGCGGAGTTGCCCTCAAAGCGCAAGGTGCTTTTCTCGGACACGGTCGGATTCATCCGGCATCTTCCGCATACGCTGGTGTCAGCGTTTCGAGCGACGTTGGAAGAAGTGCAGCGGGCAACATTGATCATGCAGGTTTCAGATGCCAGCAGTCCGATCTCGGCCGAGCAGGACGCGCAGGTTGAGAGTGTGCTGAAGGAACTTGAGGCCGACAAGAAGCCGCGGCTTTTGGTGATGAATAAAGTTGATTTGCTGCTGCCCAAGCAGCGGGAGTCCCTGCGCGATGATGAGCACACTGTCCACGTTTCGGCGATGAAGGGAATTGGATTGAGCACGCTGCTTGATCGCGTCGACGACATCCTGGAGGATGATCGTNNCGGGTTAAGGTACGCATTCCGCAAAAAGAAGGAAAAATATTGGCGCAGTTTCAGGCGGGGGCTCGAGTCTATTCGCGGCAGTATCAGGATGGTTTTGTCGTGCTTGATGCGGAGGCGCCAGCATCTATATTGCGGCGCGTCCGGGAGTGGGAAGTGGACTGATCGCGGCGCTGGCTTGCTTGAGGCTCATGTCACTTCGCGCTAATGTCTTCCAGATAGTGAGCGGGCGAGGGCGCCCGCTCTACACGTTCTCGAACGGATTCTCCAGTGACGCACTTTGCGCCGTAAATAATTCCGCTCCCGCGTCCGTGATGTGCATGTCGTCTTCCAGGCGGATGCCGAATTCTCCGTGGATATAAATTCCGGGTTCGTCGCTGAAGGTCATCTCGGGCTGAAGCTTCGTCATGTTGCCGCGCACAAGATAAGGCCACTCGTGGCCATCCATACCCATGCCGTGGCCCAGGCGGTGCGTGAAATATTTGTAGTCGGGACCGTAGCCTGCATCGGTGATTACTTTGCGCGCTGCGGCATCGACCGATCCGGCTTCCGCTCCGGGCTTTGCTGTCGCTAGGGCTGCGCTCTGGGCGCGATGGACAATATCGAAGACTTGCTTCATCTTGTCGCTGGCCTTGCCGAGCACGAATGTTCGCGTGATGTCGGACTGAGCCGTGAGGGAAGGAAGAAAATTCGCCGACTTGCACATCGGCACCACCCTCGAACCCAAGCTTGCGGTGGGCGCTTTGGAGCATATCGGCGACGTCATGCTGCGTCATGCCGATTTTCATCGAATGATACGTAGCTTCGTAGGCGGTTAGCGTGGCCTTGGCTGCGAGACGCATGAGATCGATTTCGGGGCGGCTCTTGATCATGCGGCATCCGGCGGTCACGGGAGTGGCACTGGTGAACTGGGCGCTGGCTGCGGCTTTACGCAGATTGTCGCTGAAGAGAAATTTTGTCGTCTCTTCGATTCCGATTGTGGCGCTGGATAATCCGCGATCGCTGAGGCCTTGGGCCACTCGATCGTAGGGACTTTCGTCCTCCTGCCACGGGCGGACGTCCGGGTTGTTGCCATCCGGGGATTGAGCGATTTGCTCGCGTGCCCGGCCTTCTTCGAACGCGGGTGCGACGTAGAATGCGTGGCCCTTGGCGGGCAGCACCATGGCGAAGAGGCGCTCACCGCCCTCCCAGCGGATGCCGGTGAAGTAGGTCAGAGATGTTCCTTGAGGAAGAAGGACGGCGGAAAGACTATTTTCGCGCATTAATTGCCGAGCTTTTTCCTGGCGCCGGGAGCGCTCTTCGGCGGTGATGGGCGTGGCTTCGGCGCGCATTGTATTGAGCGCGGCGATGGCTGGCGGGAGGGATTTTGTGTCTTCAGCGGCATAGGCTAGCGTGGGCAAAGTTAGGCTAGCTCCGGCAGCAAGTGAACTGGTTTGGAGGAAGCGGCGGCGCGAAAGCGTGAAGTGGAAAGTCATTAGGGTTCCGAAAGAGGGATCATTATATAGAGTCGCGTGGACGGGCGGGGACGCCCGTCNNCTTCGGTGGATGAGTCGGCTGGCAGCCGGCAGAGATATGTTGAGGACTGCCAGGTTTGTTGCAAGCCGAATTTGCTGCGTATCAGCTGGGATACTGGCGTGGCACAATTTGTGATCGATGCTGAATTAGAATGATCGGTCGTTCTATCGAGCAGCCTTGACTGGAGGAATCATGGGCAACTATGCGGTAACAGCGGCTACGGGACGGATGGTCGCGCATAACATGGTGACCACGCAATTTGAGCTTGACGGTTTTCGCGTTGTACGTACATTAGGCGTGGTGCGTGGAATCACGGTGCGTTCGCGATCGATCTTTGGAACGATTGGAGCTGGGTTGCAGACGATTGTGGGTGGCAACATTACGCTGCTGACAAATTTGTGTGAGCGGACGCGGGCTGAAGCCTTCGATCTGATGCTGCAACACGCGGNNACCGAGGTGATGCAGGGGGTCACGGAAGTTCTGGCGTATGGCACGGCTGTTTTTGTTGAAGCCTCGAAGTAAATTGCATGGAGAGGGGCTTGCCCCACCGAAGGAGACGCGGCAAGCCGCGTCTCTACGGAACGTTTCAGTCCTTGTATAGGAAACCGGCGACCACCGCCGCAATGATCGCGCCTCCCCACATTTCCAGCATCCATCCGAGGGGCAACATGCGCGGCACCGGTGACCATGTTGCTTGGGCAAAGTTACCCGGCACACCGGCGCAGAATCCAACGATCATTCCGATCTTGGCAGCCGTCTTCGGTCCGGCGCCAGCGGTTGCGCGACTCCATGCGTAGAGATACGCCACAAGGATCGACATCACGAACAGCAGCAGAATCCAATGCACTGCAAAAAATGGATAACGCGGCTGCTTNNAAAAAACTCCACGCGGTCCACGCTACTCCGCCCGCAATGCCGCCCAGCCAGATCCGCTTTGTATTGAGCCTCATGTAGCCCCCTTTTTAGGCACAAGTGTACTCCCTGCGTTCAACACTGAGATTCGGGGTGGACGGGCGAGGACGCCCGTCGCTCCATCGTGTAGAGCGCTATAGGGTCGCGACGAACCGCTCTTCTAAACACAAGCCCTAGTGGTCATCTTTCTGATTAACCGCAAGATTTCGTGGTTTGTACTTTCGGTGCAAGACGAACGCCTCAACCTGAAACTTTGTTATTGACAACAAACGATTTAGGCGTAGGATGTGGACAAAAGTGGTTGAAAGTGGAATAGACAGTAGAGGTCGTGGGTAATACAGCTAACTTTCGAGGCGCCAGTGGGTTACGAGACTGACACCGGAAAAAACGAGCCCAACGAACCCGAATCCACTTCAATTGACGTCGCTTTTACCTCCCTCGTGCTGATGGCTGTGGTAGTGGCCATAAATCAACGGAGCCCCAAAACGAGCAGGGCACATGTTTCGCGGAAATCACCCAACGCGCGTCGACGAAAAGGGACGGCTGAAAATTCCGTCGGAATTCAAGCGTGTGATCGACGAGAAATATGCGCAGAAATTTTACATCACGAGCTTCGACGGGGTTGTTGCTCAGGTGTATCCCTTCGAGGAGTGGGAGCGGATCGAGCAGAAGTTGGCAGCTCTGTCGACCTTCAATCCGACGAAGAAAAAGTTTTTGAATCGCACGAATTATTACGGGCAGGTTGTGGAGATGGACGGGCAGGGGCGCCTGCTGGTGCCGCAGATATTGCGCGAGTCGGCGCAGATTCGCGGTGAAGTGGCAGTGCTCGGAAATCTGACCTACTTGGAAGTAAGGAACCTGGAAGCGTTCCGCAAGGAGATTAGCGAGCAGGCCTTTACGGATGAAGACACGAAGACGCTCGACGAGCTGGGCATCTAGTAACTGGGCAAAAGGTGGGAACGGATTCAGATTCGACAAACACCCCCGAGCGGGGTGGGCATGGAACAGAAGCAGCGGGTGGCCATGTCCCGGTTCTTTTAAAAGAAGCGATCGATTTTCTAGCCGTAAAGCGTGGCGGAACCTATCTGGATGCCACGGTGGGCCTGGGCGGGCACAGTTACGAAATCGCAAAACGCCTCGGCGCACCGGGACATTTGATTGGCTTCGATAAGGATCCGGCGGCGCTGGAGATTGCTAGTGGAAAGTTGCAGGCTGCGGGGTGGACGGGCGAGGACGCCCGTCGCTCCATTGGTTCGAGCGATTGGCCGACGGTGACTTTGATTCATGGATCGTTTGCGGAAGTAAGCGAGCGCATCGCTCCCACTTCGCTGGACGGTTTAATAGCCGACTTGGGAGTTAGCAGCATGCAACTTCGGGACCCGGCGCGGGGATTTAGTTTTCAGGCGGAAGGACCGCTGGACATGCGGATGAACCCGATGTCCGGCGAGACCGCCGAACAAGTGGTAAACCACATCGACGAGCGCGAGCTGGCCGATGTGATTTACGAATTCGGTGAGGAAAGGAGGTCGCGGAGAATCGCCAGAGCCATTGTCCGGTCGCGGCCGATACGATCTACGGCACATCTTGCGCAGGTCATATCAGCCGCGGCCCGGTCAATGAAACCGGAGCGCATTCATCCAGCGACCAGAACCTTTCAAGCTCTTCGAATCTTCGTAAACCGCGAACTGGACGATCTGCGGGCGCTGCTGGAAGCGGCGCCCCGGATTCTGAAGCCAGGGGGACGCGTGGTNNGTTCTAACCAAGAAGCCGGTAACCGCAACTGACTTAGAGTGCGATCGTAATCCGCGGGCACGCAGCGCGAAATTGCGAGCGGCGGAAAGAATTTGAATGCGGCGTCCGGGTCTCGGCGTTCGGCTTCCGGAAAAGAAGCAGCGGGAACAGAAATTGAGGAAGCCGGAAAGCGGAAGCCGAAAGCCGGCTTCTAGAGTTTGGCTCCGGAAAACCTGCCGGAGTTCCCGGCACAGCTGTAATGGCGTGCCGGGCCTTCCCGATTCAGGTCAAAGGCGGACAAAGATCCGCTGGTAGAAAAATGCGGCGTCGGACCTCAGACGTCGGACCTCGGCAAGAACGGCCGAGGGCTGAAGTCTGAGGTTAGAGGTCAGGGTCTTACGGGTTCCGTGGTAGGAATCCAAATTGAGGTAGGGGCAATGCACACAGGAACAATGCATTCAGGAACAATGATCAGCGAGTTGATGGCGATGGTGGAGCGGGTGGAGTTGGCGGCGGGACAGCAGCAGAACGCCGACCAGCAGGAACTGCAGGCGATTTTTGCGATGCAGATTCCAATGTTAGAGGGTGATCAGATTTACATGGGGGCGGCATAATGGCGGCAGCGGCGGCAACAATGGGCAGCGCGGTTCCGGCGGCAGAGCGTCGATCGTTTTGGACAGGTACACCCGAGATCTACTTTTCCAAGGCGATCGACAATTCACGTCTGGTGAAGGTGGAAGATCCGCGGCGCAATCGTGAGATGAAACAGTTTGGCACCGCGCTGGCTTGCCTGTTCCTGCTGGTGTTTACGTATGCCTGGCAGCACTTCAAGGCGATTGAATACGGCTACCAGATCGAATCGGCGAAGCGTGAACTCAGCGAGCGCACCGAGATGAACCACGCACTGCGACTGGAAGATGCTTCGCTGCGCGATCCCGAGCGCATTGACGTGCTGGCGCGGCGCATCGGCTTGGTTCCGCCGGAACCGGGACAAGTGATCCGCATGGATGGAGCGTCACCCGATGCTCAAGCTCCGGTGATGGCGAGCGCCGCTGCGGTGATGGTGATCCCGGGACAGTAGAGTTTGTGTTGGGTCCGGGTCTCAGACCCGGACGGGCCGAGCGACGATCGGCTGCATCTCGGCGGCGGCCTGGCTGTATGGGGGCCGCCATGTTTGTCTGAGGGTGCGGAGGGTGGTGGAAATTCTGTTGGGCGGCGTGGTGCTGGCCGGGTGCAGCAGGTCCTTCGACTGCGCATGCCGATTCGCTTCGCTCATCGACTTGCTCCGCTCAGGATGACAGAGCGGAGAAGGCGAACGAATTAGGGCGAGTGGCGAGCGACCAACGGCGAGCGACCCACAGCCAACAGCAAACCGCCAACGGCCAACGACCAACGACCAACGACCAACGTCCCCTAACACATTGTTACCTCCGTACTTATCTATCCCCAGNNACCAACGACGAGTTCCCATGGCGACTAACGCCCATTCCGACAAGAACTCCAGACTTTACCTGTTGAGTGCCGTGCTCGTGCTATGGTGCGTCGTGATCTGCGGGCGGCTGGTGTTTCTGCAGATTTTCAGCTACGGCAAATTCGTCAAGCAGGCGGGACATCAGCAGCAGCGCGCCAT
>PLBX01000225.1 GCA_003135495.1 Acidobacteriaceae bacterium
GCTTTCAAGATGTTTTTGTCGCCCATGGACTTCATGCCCAGGATGCCCATCTGTTTCTTTACCAAAACCGGCACCACTTCCTTGCCGAAGCTGCGGAAGTGCGCGTCCATCACGTTCAGCGGCATCTGCACCGTATCGAAGAGGAAGCCATGCTCGGCGGCCACTTTCAGCATATACAGATGAATGTGCGGATCTTTGTGGCCGGTGAAGCCGATATAGCGAATCTTCCCCGCCTTCCTAGCCGCCAGCATCGCTTCGTTCGCTCCGCCCTCCGCAAAAATGCTATCGGGATCGTCAAAGCGAATCACTTCATGATGCTGCACCAGATCGATGTGGTCCGTTTGCAAACGTTCCAGGCAAGTCTCGATCTGCCGTTTCGCAACTTCTTTCGTGCGGCCATCGATCTTCGTCATCAGAAAAACTTTCTGGCGATATCCATCCTTCAAGGCTTTTCCCATCAGCACTTCACTCTGGCCTTCGTTGTAATCCCAACTGTTGTCCAGAAACGTAATCCCGCGATCAACCGCACTGCGCACTAGTCGGACGCTTTCATCCTCCGTGAGCCCATGCTGCGCAATATGGTATCCACCCATCCCGATCGCCGAAACTTTCTCGCCCGTGTGTCCGAGCGTTCGATAAAGCATGTCGCCCTTGCGTGTTCCCGCGGATGAGGTCAGCGGAATCTGATTGATGCGGTCTTTCTCGTGCTCTTGCATGGCCATAGGTTCTTCCTGAGCGTGAACTGCGGGTAGAGTGCTTGCCGCGCCGCAGACAGCGGCGGCCTTCAAAAATTGCCGACGTTTCATAAAGGGCCTTCGTCTGACATGATCGGTGAACTTTGTCAGCGTTGAGATGGCGTCGAGGCCCTTCGCGTTACTGACTTGCGGTGCTTATCTTTTGGCTGTCACTTGATCCGAGATCCGGTCGTACTCGGCCTTGGGCAAAATGTGCCGAGTCACCACATCGCGTGCGTCGTCGTAAGGACGTCCCGCAATCACCCGGTCAGCCTCCGCCGGACTCATGCCCGGCAGGCTCATCAACTGATCCCTTGTCGCCACGTTCAAATCGAGCGGCTTGTTGCGATTCCATCCTTCGCGTACGCCCTCGGCCATGGCCTTGGCATCGCTTTTTATTGCCGCAGTAGCTTCCGCAGTTCGTTCTCTAACCTCTTGCGGGCTTTGTTGTTGCTGCGTACAGCCCAATAACGCGGCCAACAGCACAATTGCCGGAACACATACCAATTTCAGGAAGTTCATTTTGAAGTCTCCCTTACGTCGTCTTTGGATGAATTCGGTTGCAGTTCGGTTGGCCTTTATTCTGGGAGTAGATTTCTGTGGAAAATCCAACTTCTAGATGTCAACGGCCTTTCGTTGACATTCCAGATGTTCGCGAGCTTTTCGCGGACAAGAGTGTCCGCGCCACAGTAAAATAGCGAGCGGTGCCTTCTATGAAAAATTCCGCCATGTCCCGTCCGCTCTACGAAGTCGATCCGCAGATCGCCAACGCTATCGATAACGAAACCCGCCGCCAGCACGAAGGCCTGGAACTGATCGCGTCTGAAAATTTTGTAAGCGAAGCCGTGCTCGAAGCCGCAGGGTCCGTATTCACCAACAAGTACGCGGAGGGATATCCCGGCAAGCGCTACTACGGCGGCTGCGAATTCACCGACGTAGTGGAAGACCTGGCGCGCGAGCGGGCCAAAAAACTTTTCGGCGCCGAGAATGTAAACGTACAGCCGCACTCCGGATCGCAAGCCAATCAAGCTGCATACTCCGCAGTGATCAAGCCGGGCGACACGATTTTAGGACTGAATCTCGCTCACGGCGGCCACCTCACCCACGGCCATCCGTTGAATTTTTCCGGCAAGACCTACAAGATCGTCCCTTACGGNNCTGAGCGTCCCAAGCTGATTATCGGCGGCGGCAGCGCGTATCCGCGAATCATCGACTTTGCCCGCATGCGTCAGATTGCCGACAAAGTCGAAGCCCTCTATCTCGTCGATATGGCGCACTTCGCAGGCCTGGTCGCTGGCGGAGCCCATCCCTCACCAGTTCCCCACGCGCATATCGTAACGTCAACCACCCACAAAACTCTTCGCGGACCTCGTTCCGGCATGATCCTGAGCAAGCAGGAATTCGCCGCCGCCATCGACAAAACAGTTTTCCCCGGCATGCAGGGAGGCCCGCTGGTTCATATCATGGCTGCCAAAGCGGTCTGCTTCCTCGAAGCATCGCAGCCAAGTTTCCGCGACTACGCGCGACAGATTGTGGCCAACGCAAAAGTTATGGCCGAAGCGCTCGCGGCGGAGGGCTATCGCATCATCTCCGGCGGTACCGATACGCATCTCATGCTCGTCGACGTTTTCGCCAAGGGCATGCTGGGAAGCGAAGCGGAGAAAGCGCTTGGCGAAGCCGGCATCACCGTCAATAAAAACGCGATTCCGTTTGACACGAATCCTCCGATGAAGCCGAGCGGCATTCGCATCGGCACCCCGGCCATCACTACGCGTGGCATGAAAGAAGCCGAGATGCGGCAGATCGCACACTGGATCGCGGAGGCACTCAATCATCGCACCGACACCGCAATGTTGAGCAAAATCCGCAAGCAGGTGCTCGGAATGGCCGATGAGTTCCCGCTCTATGCCGAGCGTCGCGCCAAAGCCCCGGCAGAAGTTAGAGCATAACCTTATACCGTTGTCATCCTGAGCGAAGCGAAGAAGAGCTTTGACCACTAAGGGCACGAAGGTTCACGAAGTAGAACTTCTCGAGCCGTCCTTCGTGGACCTTCGTGCCCCGTAGTGGTGAAAGCTCTTCCGCATTTGCCCACGCCGCTGGGATGCGGAGCCCTTCGCTCTGCGAAATTCCTTGTGCCCCTCTATGCTGCCTGTGATTAAATCCAATCTGTGAAAGTAGCCATCGACATCCGTCGCATGACGGAATTTGGGGTGGGGACCTACATCCGGAATGTGGTCCGCACCTTGGCGCGCTTGGACCTCGAGAGCGATTATTTCCTGATTGGATCTCCGGCAAAAGTCGCCGAATGTGGTCCACTGCCACCAAATTTTCACACCGTAGAACTCCACAGCCGCGACGATACGTTTCGAGGCAATCGCGAATTTAGAGCCATTGTTCGCCGCGTCGGTTGTGACGTAGTTCACATTCCCCACATGTTCTGGATTCCACGTGGCCTCGGGTGCCCCTACATTCTCACCGTTCACGATTTGTTAGAACACATGTATGGATCGCGCAATGCCTCCAGTCTGCGGCGCGCAATGCACTTTTACCTGACCCGGCGCGTCTTGCGCAAAGCGGCCCGCATCATCGCCGTTTCTCAGTTCACCAAGAATGAAATTGAGAAATTGTTGTCCATCGCCGACGAGCGCATCGAGGTTGTCTACAATGCGATTGACGAACGTTTTTTGCACGGCCATGCCACCGAAGCCGATCGCGAAATGATTGCGCAACGCTACCTCGTGAACTATCCGTTTATTTTGTACGCCGGCGCAATTCGTCCGCACAAAAACGTAGTGCGTATTATTGAGGCATTTTCCGCTCTGAAAAGTGAATTGTTGAAGGAGACCGGGAAAGAGCAACAATTCGCCGATCTGAAGCTCATCATCATCGGAGACGACTTATCGAGCCATCCGCGGCTGCGGCGCACCGTAGTGCGCGGCGGTGTGCAGAATGATGTACGTTTTTTGGGATTTGTGCCAATCGACGTCCTGCGAATTTTCTATGATGTCGCCAAAGTTTTTGTCTTCCCCTCGCTTTATGAAGGATTCGGATTGCCTCCGCTCGAAGCGATGGCCCATGGAACTCCAGTCGTCACCTCGAACACGTCGAGCTTGCCGGAAGTCGCGGGCAACGCGGCTTTGCTGGTCAATCCAGAAAACGTGTTTGAGATTCGGCGAGGGCTGCAGCGCGCGCTGCTCGATCCGATTCTTCGCACTCGAATGAAACAACTCGGTTACGAGCAAGCCCAGCGCTTTTCGTGGACTAACTCCGTTTCCAGGATCCTCGAAATCTACCGCGAAGTAGCCGGTGAACGCGTGTCACACACCGTAGCCGCCGACTGAGGCCAACTCTTACTTCCCGCATCGACATTCCCACTCTTATCGCTCCCGTATAATGAACTTTCTACGATGAATTCCGGCGCCACGCCTGCTAACGACCACTCCCAATTTCAAACCTCATCCTATCCAATAAGAATTGATTCGCCGGCGCTCGCCTACAATCGCCTGTTTTCTAACTGGCGGATAGCCATTCTTGTCCTGATCGCGCTCTGGGCGGTCGTCTACCTGTCTGGCTTGTCGCATCCCGCACTGCTCGACGATGCCGACACTGTCCACGCCGAGGCCGCGCGCGAAATGCTGCAGCGCCACGATTGGGTGACCCTATATGTGAATAACATCCGCTATCTGGAAAAAGCCCCGCTGATGTATTGGTGCGTCGCCGCAAGCTATAAGCTTTTCGGCATCAGCGAATGGAGCACGCGCTTTCCCCTGATGCTGATCGTGCTCGCCATGGTTCTCTCCACATACGGTTTGGGACGCTGGGCTTTCGGCGGCGAAGGCGGATTCGATTCCGCGCTCGTACTCGCCACCGCGCTCGGCCCATTCCTTTTTACCCGCTTCCTGATTCCCGACGTAGCTGTAGGACTCTGGCTCACGCTAACGTTTTGGCTTTTTCTCATAACGCTGCAACAAACAAGAGTTCAAAAGGAAGACCAACTCAAGCCCCCGCTGTGGACCTGCTGGAGCCTCGCCGCCGTGTGCGCCCTCAACGTGCTGACAAAGGGCTTGATCGGACTCGTCTTTCCATTTGGCGCGATCGGCCTCTATCTTCTTCTCACAGGAAACTTGCGGCACTTGCTGAAGCTGCGCCTGGTTTCGAGCACGCTGGTTTTTCTTGCGATCGCAGCACCCTGGCACATTCTCGCGGCTCTGCGAAATCCAACGCAAGGACACGTGCGCGGATTCCTATGGTTTTATTTCGTCAACGAACACATCCTGCGCTTCCTCAACAAGCGCATGCCCCGCGACTATGACACGGTCCCGCTCTTGCTCTTCTGGGCCTTACTGGTTTTATGGCTGCTGCCCTGGACAGTATTCATCCCGCAGTCGCTGCAAGAAATCCCAAGAAAGTGGCGTGAATTTCGTTCACAATTAACGCGCCGCCAGCAGGCGTATTTATTGTTCTTTTTGTGGAACCTCGTAATCGTAGGCTTCTTCAGCCTCTCCACGCGGCAGGAATATTACACAATCCCGGCAATCCCGGGGTTGGCACTGCTCGTAGGTGGATGGCTGCAGCGAGAACGCGCATCCTCTGCAGACAGCCCGGAGCGCCGCAAGGGCCGCGTCTCGTCAATGGTGTTGCTGGCCGTCGGCCTACCGATCGCGGCGGTAGGCTTCGCATTACTTTTCTTCTCCAAGGCGCCGCCGCCGGGCACGGATTTGTCCGACTTACTGCGAAAGAATCCGCAGGATTACGCGCTCTCTTTCGGACATTTTCTCGATTTAACTCCGCAAGCAATGGGAGCGTTCCGCGTACCCCTGTTCGGATTTTCCTTTGCGTTCTTAGCGGGCACGTTGGCAAACTGGATTTTGCGCCGTCGCGGCCGAGCCGGTGCCGGAAATTTTGCTCTCGCAGCAATGGCTGTCGTGCTGCTCGCCTGCGTTCGCATTGCGTTCGGCATTTTCGCGCCAATTATTTCTTCGAAAGATCTGGCGATGGCGATTCGCGAACAGTATCGTCCCGGCGATCAGATCGTTGTAACCGGACTATACGAAAACGCGTCAACCCTTAATTTTTACACTGGCGTTCCCCTGCACAGCCTCCGCACTCCCGGAGGAAATATGTGGTACGGCACGCAATTTCCCGGGGCCCCAAAAGTTTGGGAGACACAGTCCTCGTTCGTCACAATGTGGGAAGGCCCCCAGAGAGTATTTTTGTGGACCGATCAGGACGAACCAGCCGCTCTGCGAGGCTTGACCAGCTACGTAGTGGCCAAGCGCGGCGGCAAAACTATTTTTTCGAATGAGCCAATGAAAACGTCGGAGTAGAGTTCGTCTTCTGTTTTGAAGGGGCTCAGCCGCGCCGGGAAATCACAAAATCAATGCGGCTTTAGCCGCTGCGGGCGAGTTTTTCGGGTCACCGCGCAGACGCACGTCTGACCAGGAAATTTCTTAACAATACTGTAAAAGGAGTCTTAGCTATGGCCACCGCAGTCACCGCCCCATCAATTGATACCTACGTATCGAGCTTCGTAGCTCGAAAACAAAAACTCCTCATCAACGGCAAATGGGTCGAAGCCGCCTCGGGCAAAACCTTCGCCACCTACAACCCCGCCACCGGCGAAGTCCTGCCCCCGATCCTCGGACCACCCCTCGACGGCACCGACGGGCATGACCGCATCGCCGACCCGACCTCAGCCGACGGATGGGCCCACGCCCAAGGACTCATGCAATTTCTGCCCAGCACCTGGGCCACCTGGGGCCGCGTTGCGCCCGGCCGACCCGCCGGCGCCACGCCAGACATCAACAACGCTTGGGACGCGATCTACAGCGCCGCCGGCTACCTGTGCGGGCCCGCCGGGCGCATCACCGACCTCAACGCCGCCATCCTGCGCTACAACCCCTCCCCCACGTACCTCCAAGCCGTGCTCGCCAAAGCCACCCAATACCAGGGCGGCGGGTTCGCCGGTCAGGGCAACGGACACTGGCTCGACTTCGCCCGCGGGCTCCTCGCCGCCATCGCCGCACCCGACACCCACAACAACGAGGCCGCCATCCTCACCTGGATGGTCGCCGAACAACCCCCCAACTCACCCAACGCCGCGTTCAATCCGCTCAACATCCAAGCCCACGGCTATCCCAACGAAGCCGGCATCACCGGCACCTCCGGCACCGGACAGTTCAACTACACCGACTGGCAAACCGGCATCCAACAAACCGCAGCCTTCCTCAGCCAAAGCCGTTACGGCATCGTCAACGCCGACTTCCGTGGCGATGCCCCCGCCGCCCAAACCCTGGCCGCGATCCAAGCCTCCGGCTGGGCCGGCGGCGGCTACGGCGGCGGC
>PLBX01000540.1 GCA_003135495.1 Acidobacteriaceae bacterium
TCGGACGTCTCAGTTGCAGGCTAATCCCAAAAAAGTGATCCGTCACTTCTCGGCGGGCGCCGAGTTGTGCGACTTGCGTGATCAGCGATTCGTCTCCCGCCTCTGACCTGTACTTGATATTCAGCGGGCCGAAGCCCTGACCGGGCACGCCGTAATACCGCGCCGCGCCGTCTATCGGATCTTCGTAGATTCCTGTTTCAAGAGTCGCGACCGTTGTCGTCTCCATCTGGTTCATTTCACCCGCGCCACCGAGATACTGATCATGTAAGTCTGTAGAATGCTTTGCGGGCTGACTTATCACGAAGTAACTTGCGCCTTCTTTCGCGTGCTTGGTTAGAATTACTCCTTTCGAACTGTCGCGGTTCATTCGCTGGAAATACCAAACCGCGTCGTCGTTTTGCACTTCAGGTCGAAACACATGACTCCACCGCCCCGCCACCCCTTGCGCTACCAGATAGTGATAGATTTCCCAATCTTTCCGAATCGATTCCACATCCGGACCGTCGCCCGGATCGCGATACCACGTGGGATCCATCGCCAGATGCGTTCGGTCGGTTGCCCGGTTGTAGTACGTGTGATCTAAATCGACTACGTTATGGAGTTTGTCGGGGGGAACGAGCAAGGAAGTGTAATAGGAACTGTACGGCCCAACACCTCCGTCCGTATACTCTCCCGAGTCTGCGAGGCGAGCGATCTCATAGCTGATCCAGCGCCCCCCGTTATCGCACGCGTCGATGCCACTTTGAGGATGATCGCGCCTGAAGCGCCGTAGCAGATCGCGAAAATTGCGATCGGCAGCTAGCGCTCCGGTGTCATTGGCGCTGGCTGCTGGCGCGATATCGTAACGCCATTGAAAATCTCCCCAGACGCTGACAGCATCGTTCAATAGCTTCCTTTGCCAGTCCGCTGTGCCAGAGATCGACTGTTCGAGCGCTTGCTGCCCGGGAATCATCCAGTCGGGATGCAGTTGACCTACTTTCGACTCCGGAGTAGCTAAGAAGGTCGGATACCACAATACCCATTTCATCCCGTACTTGCGCAAGTAGTCGTTCGTTCTGCCCCAATCCGGGCCATTCCACGTCCCCCACCTGTCGTACCATCCGGCATCGTCCCACAGAACGTCTGTTCCGGTTTCGCGTAAAAGGTCGATATAGCGGAGATCGAGTGCGAGGCGTCTTCCCCAGTTATCGGCGCTTGGCGTGCCCCCATCGCCAACCCACGGATCGGGCCAATCGACCGCCCAGCGCGTCTTCGCAAAGTAGTCTGGATTAGTGAAATCCCACAAGTAAGAATATTGCCAATCAAGCAGTTGATTGCCGAGATCGTCAATGTCACCCGAGAAAGGAGCGGTGAAGACTTTTGGCGTGTCGATTTGCGCTCCGGATAGAAGCTCGCTGTCATAGCCGGCCAACTCAAATTTCATTTCCAGGACCGAGCTGTCGTCTTCGCCGATGTCGAAGCGCCAGTGTCCAAGATAGTCCCAGCCAAGCGCAAGCCCTTCTCGCGCGCTGCGGTCTAGTAAGAACACCAGCGGCAAATAACTACTGTAGTGACCCGGCTGCACGCCTCCATTGGAATCAAGAGTACGTCTGTAACTCGCAGTTAGTATTTCGCTCTTAAAGAGTTGACTGCCATTGTAATTTCCACCCCCGGTAATATAGTTAAAGCGTAGTTGTTGTGCCTGCGGTATAGACAGGCGAGAATTCAAGAACTCGACGTGTTGCAAGCGAAGAGAACTGGTGGAAGTGTTCTCGATCGTTATCCATTCGCGAATGATTGCGGTCCCCGGGTAGATCACATAGTGCTTTACCGCGCGCAGCGTGTCTGCTCCCAGAGCGATGTCGAGTTCCAAATCCCCTTGGGTGCCTTGGGTAAGATGGTCGGATAGGAGTCTCCACTGCCAGCCAGAGACGCCAACTTCGCGTCCATTTGCGGAAAATCGTATCTCTGCGGAAGCGAGTTCTGCCTTTTGATATTCGCCGCCAGAGACTTTGTTGCGCAGTGAAACCGACGTCAATTGTCCATCGGTCAGACGAAGTCTTCTTTCGACGAGGGAAGTACCCATGACCCAGTCGTCTCCTTCGCGGCGCAGATAGGCATCTTTGTTCTGCAACTTATTTTGTGCGCTCGCGAGCAGCGTTGCGGCGAATAATAAAGATAGGTATATACCGACGAAGCGCCGAAGTTCTGCGGAAACTGTCTTTTGACGCAGGATCAATCTTTGCCTCCAGGGCACAGGTGAGTTACATAGGTGCAACTAACTCCGGCGCGGCCAAGCGGCCAGCGGCCAATGTGTCGATTCTTCGATTTCGAGCAGGCGATTGTACTTTGCCAGTCGCTCGGATTGCCGAATGGATCCGTTCTTGAATTGATCCGCTCCCCACCCAACCGCTAAGTCAGCTGCCCAGTTATCTTCCGTCTCTCCGCTGCGGACACTCAGCGTGACTGCCCATCCTGCCGCGCGAGCCTGCTGATAAGCCTCAAGCGCTTCGGTGAGCGTTCCAATCTGATTGACTTTGAGCAGCAAGGCGTCGCAGGCGCTGACTTCAATCGCGCGAAGTATGCGGCGAGGATTCGTGCACAGAAGATCATCGCCCAGCGTGAGCGCCCGGCCGGCGATAGCTCGGCGAAGGCTGGGCCAATTCTGCCAATCATCTTCAGCGAGCCCATCTTCGACGCTTAGGATCGGATACAACTCGAGCCATTGGGTGATGGTTTGGATCATGGCAGCACTGTCGAGAACCTCGCCATCTTTGTGGTAGCGATGCTCCCGGTAAAAATGGGAAGCCGCGACATCAATGCCGAGAAAAATGTCTTTGCCTGGCCGGTAACCTGCTTGCTGGATGGCTTTAATGGCTAACTCAAGCATCTCTTCCGCAGACCGGCAGGGAGGAGCTAAGCCGCCTTCATCCGCGGTCAAAAGGCGCATGCCATATTTGTGGAGAATGAGATCGGCAGCCGCCTGGTACACATCGGAGGCAGAAACCAGAACCTCATCGATTGTGCTCGCCGACATTGGGATGATCAGGACATCTTGCACCGATACCTGTTGTCCTGCGTGCTTGCCGCCACTGAAAAGATTGATGGTGAGGCGCGGTAACTTGTTAGCGTCGGCGTGCATGAGATCGGCAAAGTGCTGGTACAGGGGAACGCCCTTCTGAACGGCGCATGCGCGCGCATAGGCTACAGACACGGCAAGGATCGCATTCGCTCCGATATTCGATTTGTTGGGCGTTCCGTCGAGCGCGATCATGGCTTGGTCTAGCGCGGCTTGTCCGCTGAAAGACTTTCGGGACAACGCGTCATGGAGTACTCCGCTAATATTTATGGCGGCGCGACGGCAGCCCAGACCCCGATATCGACGATCGTCCCCGTCTCGCAGCTCGAACGCTTCGGCAGTTCCGGTTGATGCGCCCGAGGGAACGGACGCGGAGGCCAGGGCTCCGCCATCGAGCAAGCAGGTTGCCAGCACAGTCGGCCGGCCGCGGCTGTCAAGAATTTCCCGTCCGGAAAGTCGTTCAATTTTCGGCATAATTTTCGATCTTTTGAACAAACTCAGCAATCAAGTCAGGAATATTAGTGGGCGGTTGGTTCATAAGCACGAGCACTGCATCGTGCTGGCGAGCTCGTTCCGATGGCGACAAGTATTCGAGTGGCGATTTGCCGGCCACGCGCGCCAACAAGCATCCGAGAGTGTGGCGAGCGGCGCGTGATTCGAGGCCCCTGGCCCATTCCAAGTGCATAATTTCGTTGAAGTATGCTTGCCAGAACAACTCGGCCGCGCTGGCCAAACGAGATCGCACCTCAGGCGAATGATGAGCCTTGCTGAGGAAGTGCGCCATCGCGAACCCAACATCGAACGCGGGATCGCCGAAGTGCATGACTTCGTAGTCGAGCAAAATCAATCTGCCTTGGTAAACGAGCGTGTTTTTGGGACTGAAATCGCCATGAACCAGGCTGTCTTTATGTCGTAGAGTTTCTGTCGCGAGGTCGTTGAAGAAGTGCGCCGAGGCGGGGACGTTTTTGGCAGTATAAAGGTAGTAGGGTTCGAGCCGCAGGTTTTCAAAGTAAGTAGTGTCAGCGAACTCGCGGGCAGTGTCCGCGCGCGAGTCAGAAGAATGCCTGTGAATTGTGCCCAGAAGCAAGCCAAATTGTTCGAAATGATCGGAAATTATCCTTCCCGAAAGCAAGATCGATTTCCAGTTTTCGTGTTCTTTCGGTATAGCCTCCATGCCCAGCAGATAATTCTCCTTGTCTTCAAAAACGAATGCGGGAGTTGTTCCTGGTGGGGCTGATCGATTGAGCCAGCGAAGCGCGTTTGCTTCCACCTTGATTCTGTCTGGGCTGCTGAACCAGTCTACGCTAACCCGCAACTTCGAAAGAGCTTGCTTCAAGACCCAGCCATGTCCATCCGCCCAAGCGAGGCGCACGGTGCGGTTGGAAACTCCTCCGGCAAGAGTTTCAATTGAAACGGCGTCGCCGGGCTTTATATAGCCGCGGGCGCTAAGATAATCGCGAAGGGCGTTGAAGTTCTCGATGTCGAGTTCCATGAAATCTGCGTTCAGTAATTATGTCAACAATAGTGTTGACATAGAAAAATGTCTCGACTAGCCTACCACAGCCGATGCAATGAGGCACCAGAAACACAAGGTGCAGGTACAAGATTAAGGACACTGAAATGAGCGGAAGACTCACGGGAAAGATTGCATTTGTAACCGCCGCCGGGCAGGGTATTGGACGGGCCACAGCAATGGCCTTTGCGGATGAGGGAGCCGTAGTTTGGGCTACGGACATCAGCGAGCCGTTGCTGGCAACGCTGAAAAACGAACGCGGCAGCATCAAGACGCGGCCCCTGAATGTGCTGGATACCGAAGAGATAACGAAATGCGCCGCCGAAGTTGGTGAACTGGATGTGCTGTTCAATTGCGCCGGTTATGTCCATCACGGCACGATTCTTGATTGCTCGGAAAAAGATTGGGATTTTTCCTTCGATCTCAACGTGAAGTCAATGTATCGGACCTGTCGCGCGTTCCTGCCGGCCATGTTGAAGGCCCAAAAGGGCAGCATCATTAATATGTCGTCGGCGGCTTCGAGCGTGAAGGCTGCGCCGAATCGATTTGTTTATGGAAGCACCAAGGCGGCTGTCATAGGACTTACTAAGGCAATAGCCTCCGACTTCATCCGTAGCGGGATTCGCTGCAATGCGATCTGCCCAGGAACGGTTCAGTCGCCCTCGCTTGAGCAGCGCATTGCTGCGCAAGGTGACATCGAAAACGCCCGTTCGGAGTTTGTGAAGCGGCAACCGATGGGCCGAATTGGACGACCTGAGGAGATCGCGGCGCTAGCTGTGTATCTCGCATCGGATGAGTCGAGCTATATCACAGGCCAGATTCACATTATTGACGGAGGCTTCAGCCTTTGAGGCGGCAAGTTGAGGAGAAAAAGTGAAATTACTGCGCTACGGTTTACCGGGTCAGGAAAAACCCGGGCTATTAATGGCAGAGAACGAAATCCGAGACTTGTCGGGTGTCATCTCCGATCTTGCCGGCGACGGGTTGCTGCCGGGATCGATCGCTAAATTGCGCAAAATTGAGATTGCATCGCTGCCCACAGTTCAGGATAAGCCGCGAATCGGACCCTGCGTCGGCGGTGTAGGAAAGTTTATTTGCATAGGTTTGAATTATTCGGATCACGCGGCCGAAGCCGGAATGGCTCTGCCTGTCGAACCGGTCATCTTTATGAAGGCGACTTCGTGCATCAACGGGCCCGACGACGATGTCATCATCCCACGGGGATCGAAAAAGATGGACTGGGAAGTGGAACTTGGCGTCGTCATCGGCAAACCCGGCAAGTACATTGAGAAATCGGACGCGCTTTCGCACGTGGCGGGCTACTGTGTGGTCAACGATCTGTCGGAACGCGCGTTTCAAATGGAAGGCACGGGCCAGTGGGTCAAAGGCAAGAGCGCTGACACGTTTGGTCCGATCGGTCCATGGCTGGTGACTGCTGACGAAGTTCCCGATCCACAAGATCTTGATATGTGGCTTGAAGTTGATGGACACCGCTATCAGAACGGATCGACAAAGACAATGGTGTTCGGCGTGGCTTATCTGGTCAGCTACGTAAGCCGCTTCATGAGTTTGAAACCGGGAGATATCATATCGACCGGCACGCCGCCTGGCGTCGGTTTTGGGCTCAAACCACCTGTTTATCTTCGTGCTGGTAATCGCATCCACTTGGGCATCAGCGGACTTGGTCAGCAGAATCAGAATGTCATTGCCGAATAGCGAAGTTTTTTCCGGCGGTAGCTAGCGGAGTTTCTTGTAAATCAGGATGGCAGCTCCGGGCTTGGTGTCGATCTCGACCTGCAGGCCCAGTTGCATCAAGTCCCGGCCTGAAGCCCTCTTGGGCGCTTTCGCGTCGAGATCGGTGACTTCATATATGGCTGCCGCATCCAGTCCTCGCAAGCGCAGCGTGTGAATATTGTGGTCGTCGTCCTCGCGGCGAAATGCCTGAACCATTCCATCGGTTTGCTCAGGACGATTAAATTGCCAGGCGGCCCACTCGAATGCCGCGCTGCGTTCTTGGTTCGGGTCAGCCCAGCAATCGGAGTTCTCGCTGCAAGGCAATATCGGGTAGTAATCTCCGTAATAATAAGGACGCGCAAGCTTGAGTTGCGCAGTCATGGTGCGAACCCAGTCGAAGGGAAAATCTTCCGGAATAAATTTGCCGATCTGGTTGGGATAGCCTGCTCCATTGAAGAGAGCGAAGCCCGAGCCGGGGGTAAAAGCGCTGCGGAAATGATAAGTGTCGCGGGGACGGATTTGAAAAATCGTGCCGTAGTGCGGGCGCCAGTAAGCCAACCCCTCGGTGCTGAGCTGATTGCCGACCGGATCTGCATCGGGCGACACCGGATAGTCGGCGCGGCTTAGATCTACCGCACGCGAAATAGTGTCGAGGTCGCCGCGCTGCACTACGTCAAGAATCAATTTCGGGTGCCGGCGCCGCAGTTCGTCCCAGAACTCTAGCAAGCCTTCAACGTAGCGAATCTCGGTGATGCCCTGCCGGTCGCCCGTATCCGCCTGCTGCCAGAAAGGCGCTAGCGCAAAATTGCAATCCTGCCGGAAGATGTCGATCCCCTCCTGCGTGATCAGATCGGACATTGCATCAATCATGTACTGGCGGGCCGCGAGATTGCCGAAGTCAAACATCCGAAACTTCACCAGCGGCCGTGCCAGATCTCCCTCAAAGTGCGTGGAGACTTCGCCGATGAACCAATCGGGATGTTGAATCGTCAGCGGCGTTCCCTCCACCGCCCGTTCCGGCTCAAACCACAGCAAGAACGTCATTCCGTGGGCATGAGCGGCGTCGCTGATTGGCCGCAGCCCTCCCTCAGGATGGGGAACCCGATTCACGCGCCAATTGCCGGCGTGCAGAAACCAGTCTTCCCGTCCAAACACCTGAAATTCTTCGACGGGGCGGTCCGTTCCATACCACCCTGCGTCCATCCATAAATTTTCGAAGCCGATATTTTCGCGAGTGATCTGATCGATCAGGTGCAGGCTGGTTGAGGTCTTCATCCCGCCCCAGATAGTGAATGAAATCGGTAGTACCATCGGCTTCCCGTCATACTGCGGAGTGTGAAACTTCAGGATGTGCCGGCGCAGGAGGTTGTGGGCATCAGCATCATCCCCCTGCCAGGGCAGCAGAAGAATCTCGGGGGTTCGTATTTCCTCGCCCGCGTGCAATGACAGGTGGATCCGTTCCATTCCCGCCGTAACTGCAATTGCCGGTTCGGTGGGTCGCGAAAAATTGATGGCCCACTTGCCGGCCCAGCCCACCGCGCCGATCAGGCCGTGGTCGCCCGCCATGATATCGAAAAAGGGAATTGTCTCACCTGTCTTGCCGCCGTTTTCGTTCGACATCCTGAAACTCTCAAGCTCATTCAGAGGCTTCTTTTGCAGTGCGTAGGTATTCATGCCGCCGCAGCCGGTCGAATAAAGAATAGTGGGGATCGCGCTGCCAGCGATCGGAAAGGATAAACTCAGTGGCTGAACGTCTTCAAGGATTGAAGTATCGGTGGTGCCCTCATTTTTGAAGTATGCCGTCCATTCGATTACGTTAGAGCCGACAAATTCCATGGCCTCGACGCGAAATCGCAAGCCAGTCTGGGGATCGCTCCAGCGTATGATGTGCTCGGTCCGGGTTTCATCGATTCGCTTCGTTTCTGCTTTTCGCGTCCAGTTTCGTAGTACCGCCCCGGATGGCTGCCGGCCATAAACGAATGAAATTGGCGGTTGCGCCTGTTCGTCCAGAAAATTCTTTTGCAGCCACGACTTGCCGAAATGGCTATCGCTGTACTGCTCCTGCGATTCCGTTATCGGGTTGTTTGAGGCAGCGGATTGAACACAAGTCATCAGGACTGCAGCGCCAAATAGTGCAAGATACAGACTTCGCGATACAAGGTTTGGGGAGTTGGCTCTGGCAGCTTTGCTTCCTTCGTTGCGACGCATGATAATCGGTGCTCCTTGGTGCGCAGCGTCAGACTATTCATTTCGTTTGCTCTATGTCAACACGATTGTTAACATTAAAAAAAAACGACTTGCCCTTTGTAGGTCGGTTTGCAGCGTGGGTGTTTGAGTTTGCCCTAACGAAACAACCTAAAGCTGTCCGGAAAGGATTGCCGGTTTATGTCCGAGGAGAAGCGACGCTACCGCTCCGCCGCATGGTTCGCAAAAACCGATAAAGACGGATTCGTTCATCGCAGTTGGATGCGCAACCAGGGTTTGCCTGATCACGTCTTTGACGGACGTCCGGTCATTGGGATTTGCAACACATGGTCCGAACTCACCC
>PLBX01000211.1 GCA_003135495.1 Acidobacteriaceae bacterium
TCGACAGCGTCAGCGTGACGCGTGGCGATGGCTACGATCAGCGCCTGATAAATGCAGTGTACGGATTTTTTGGTCCAGCGGTCAGTGGCGGTGAAGTTAGTGAACATAGAATAGGCAACGCGTTACGTATTAACTATATCCTTCGTTCGGGGGGTGGGCAAACAGAGCCGCGATGTAGCGGACGTATTTAGCGAAGGCGGAGCGCCGAGTGCCGGCCTGTTCTTACTCGTCCTTCTCGTCGTGTTCCTACTCGTGTTCCTGGGTTGCCATTTGCTGCCGCTTGATGAGAGTAAACTTGGCCGTCCCCACGTCACTAACATGCTCTTCCGCGAAGCGAGTCACGCGTTCCAGGGCTGCCTGAAGCTGCGCATGGTAATCAGCCATCTCTGCGTCTCCGGCATTGGCGGGGACGCGTATTTTGGCGCTGACTCGCACCAAAGCTTTCGAAAATGGCTTTGGGATCATCAGTGCGTCCCAGGTCTTTAGCACCCAGGCGTCACTCAGAGCCACATAGAATGCCGCCATCGGCAAGCCACTTTCGCGGGACAGTAATACTGGACCCGGCTTCGCCACATATTTTGGGCCCCGAGGGCCGTCGATGGTGAACGCGACAGAAACACGCCGCTCCAAAATTTTTCTCAGCCCAAGCAGCGCGGCAATGCCTCCGCGGCTGCTCGATCCCCGCACCGCCACGAAGCCTAGTTTTTCGATGGTCCGCGCGATGTATTCTCCGTCGAAGCTGCGGCTCACCATGACGGCAATTCCGATGTTTCTCCACAACCAGGCACCGGCGAATACTGCACGATGCCAGAAAGAGTAGATCACTGGCATTTCGTAAGTCGCGTCTGGTGGAGTAGGCGGCTCCTCCCATGAGATCGAGCACCGTAGAGTTGGCCCAATCAACCGAATCGCCAGGTAGCCAGACCAGCTAATAAGCGACAACAGAATTTTCTGGCGCAGCGAGAATCGCCTCGCTTCCGCGATGGAACCATGGTCAGGATCGGCGGTGGCGGATGGGGAGGTCACGCCGATATTGTAGCGGGTTAGAAAAATTTAGCTGAATCGCGGTTGATTGCAGATGAACGATCGCCGAACGTCAGCCAAGTCCCGAAGTGTTTGTTTGCCGTTCTTAAGCGTCGAGATATCCGACGATCCAGTCTTTGAGACGTTGCCGACGCTCGTCGGTTGGGTCAAAGCGAACGCCGAAGCTCTTATTGCTCTTTTTCCACGTGACTTCTCCGCGCACCCAAACCCGCGGTAAGGTCAGTAAGGAAAAGGAGACTTCAATTAGATTCCCTTTTTCTGGTACGTGAATTCCCTTGAGCGACATTCCGCCAGAGCTGATCTCCTGGCTGGTGGCCGTCGTGCGGCTGCCGTCGGCTAGTACGATCGCAACCTCTGTCATTACCGGGACGCGAACGTATCGGCGAAATTCGTGTTGGACGAGCATGCGGGTCGAGCGCACCAATTTCATCGCCGCCGACCGCTCCAAGGGCTCGTGAAACACGGCGTTCAGGCAGAGCTTGGAGTAGCGCATTGCGTCCTGGGCCGTGCCGCCCAGACCGTAGATGATGATCCGGCTGTTGGAAGCCGATCCTCGCGCAGACTCAATGATGCTGCCGGCATTTTCACCGAGTGGCAGAACGCACGCTTCAAACTTCTCGCTCTGGAGCCGGCTCGACTGTTCGCGAGGAATAGAAATTGTATCGATTCCGAATTGACGGAAACATTCGGTCAGAATCTGGGCCGAAAGCAAAGGCAAGTCAAATAACGCGACGCGCGCGGTGGTTTTTCGATGAACGGCGGGAGGAGCAAGGGTGGCACCAGTCGTAGTAGGCATGAGTTCCGGGTTAATTCCTCTAAAAGCCCATTCTGACGCGGCTTTTGACGGTTGAACAGGTTTCGAAAGGACCTAGTGACCGTCCCAATGGGCTATTACGAAAGTGTCATTTGGGCCAATTCTGGCCTGCAACCTTCGGTTTCGTGAGTTAGGAGACCAGGCGAATCGCGCTGTGCTGGGCGGCGTTCAGGTAAGATGTTACCACTTTGAAGTTATGGTTTTTGCGGAAACAGCATCTGAAAAATGATCACTCTCAATGACATCCAGGCGGCGCTGGGCCGCATTCGTAATTCCATCTATCTTTCACCTTGCGCGCGCTCGGAAACGTTTTCCGAATCTACCGGCAACACCGTGTATTTGAAGCTCGACAACCTGCAACGAACCGGGTCCTTCAAAGAGCGCGGCGCGCTGAACAAACTGCTGTTGCTAACGGCCGAAGAACGCAGCATGGGAGTGATTGCTGCCTCCGCTGGAAACCACGCGCAGGGCGTGGCCTACCACGCTGGAAAACTTGGCATTCGCGCTCAGATATGCATGCCGCTGACGACTCCGCTCATTAAAGTTTCAGCGACGCGGGGATATGGCGCTGATGTGGTTCTGCATGGCGCTAATTATGACGAGGCTTTCGAAGAAGCCCTGCGCCGCAGCCACGAAGAGCATCTGACTTTCGTTCACGCCTTTGACGATGATGCGGTTATCGCCGGACAAGGGACGATTGGGCTGGAACTTATCCAGCAGCATCCTGACCTGGAAGCCGTCATCGTTCCGATCGGCGGGGGCGGCCTGATTGGCGGCATCGCCTGCGCGGTGAAAGAGTCGAATCCTAAAATTCAGGTTTTTGGAGTTGAGCCTTCGCGGCTGCCGTCGATGAAAGTTGCCGTCGCCGAAGGCAAGCCGGTAACGCTGAAAGCAGCTTCCACGATAGCGGATGGAATTGCTGTTCGACGGGCCGGAGATCGCACTCTGCCGCTGGTTCAGAAATATGTCGATGACGTGGTCACGGTGGAAGAAGAAGAAATTGCTAACGCCATTCTTCTGTTGTTGGAGCGCGAAAAAACTTTGGCTGAAGGAGCGGGCGCGGCGGGAGTCGCGGCTCTAGTCAACCGGAAGCTTCCTCTGGTGGGGAAGAAAGTTGCGGTGCTGGTGTGCGGCGGGAACATCGATGTAACGCTGCTGTCACGCATCATCGAGCGTGGCTTGGTTAAAGATGGACGGCTGGTGCGGTTGCGAGTTCACCTGCCCGATTATCCCGGTGCGCTGAATCGTCTTACTTCGATTTTGGCGGAGCATCGCGCCAACATTGTGGAGACCGACTACGACCGCGCCTACCATGGCGTTGGGCTGGGTGAGACGGCAATCGAAATCACAATGGAAACGCGCGGGCCCGATCATATTGCGGAAATTATTTCGGCGCTGGGGGCGGCGGGGTATGCGCAAGAACGAGTGCTGTAACACCAGCATGCAACCGCACATGCGGGTATTCTTAAACACGTGTCGGAACTGACCACCGTCTACAGACCTGTAGGTCACGGTGAATTAGAATTCGTCCGCGCCAATGGTTTTCGCGAATTTCCACCGCGCCTTCCGGGGCAGCCGTTTTTCTACCCGGTCCTCAATGAGGAATACGCAATCCAGATCGCCCGTGACTGGAATACCAGGGATGAATTCTCGGGGTTCGCGGGTTATGTTCTTCGTTCCCGAGTTCGAACGAACTTCCTGAGTGGTTACCAACAGCACATCGTCGGTGACACTCACCACGCCGAGTACTGGATCCCCGCCGCAGATTTGCTGCGACTAAACGAAAATATAGTAGGAACGATTCGACGTGCTCCTAGAGTTTCGCGCTAGTGAATGAATCCCCTTGCCGCCTCTATTCAAACTGTTTCCGAAACCGCTCTAGTTGATCCTTCACGTCCGAGACATCTTTCCGCAACGCTGTCACTTCCTTTTCCAGTTGCGCGATGCGGTCATCATCTGCTGGATTCCGCTCAGCGGGCGCGCGGGGCTGGGCTGGCACTTCGGCCCCTACCACATCTCCGGCAAGCAAATGCGCAT
>PLBX01000348.1 GCA_003135495.1 Acidobacteriaceae bacterium
GGGACAGTGACGTTCAAGTCCGGCGCAACCACGCTGGGCACAGTGGTGCTCACGGGCAACACCGCGAGTCTGTCGACGTCAACTCTTACGGCGGGCACGCGCACTATCACCGCCGTCTACAGCGGAGATGGGACATTCAAGGCGAGCACCTCACCGGTGCTGAAGCAGGTCGTCGACAAGTACCCGAGCAGTACGACGATAGCATCCAGCCTGAATCCCTCGATAGTCGGACAAGCAGTAACGTTCACGGCCACGGTGACGACCGGCGCGACTGGGACAGTGACGTTCAAGTCCGGGACAACAGCCCTGGGCACAGTGTCATTGACCGGCAACACCGCGAGTCTGTCAACGTCAGCTCTTACGGCGGGCACGCACGGGATCACCGGCGTCTACAGCGGAGATGCAACATTCAAGGCGAGCACCTCACCGGTGCTGGAACAGGTGGTGAAGCCCTGAAAACGGAGTAGCGCACGTCCTCACAGAATCCGTCAAACGTTGGGCAGTCTGTGACGTTCACCGCGACCGTGCGCCAGAGTTGAGCGGCACGATCAAGGACGGAAATCCGGGGGCAGACGGGACGTTCCCCATTTTCCCAGCCCAATGTGGGAACGGTGACCGCCCCTGAGCTAGAGATGGCCCCGAAATCCTGCCGCAAATCCAGTCCTCTCTTTCTAATTGCTTTAATTTCCCTATATCTCTATGGCCGCCTTGACCTTCGCCGTTTTGTACGTACATTATTGTATGTCTTTATAATATGTACAATGTTTCACGTGAAACACTGTGGAGCGGCCATACCAAAAAAGTTGCCGTCCACTGATAAACGGGTCTACGGTCACCAGCGGTTTTGCACGGCGGCGCGAATTTTTTGGTCGTAGATGCGCTTCACTTCCGCCATGGCTTTGTCGGTGAGAGGAGGAAGATCGGAGGCGGCGCAGTTATCGGCCACTTGCTGCGGCGTCTTGCCGCCGGGGATGGCGCAGGTTACGGCGTCGAACATCAGGATCCAACGCAGCGCAAACTGGGTCATGGAAACGCCATTCGGAACTAGAGCACGCATTTCTTCTACCGCTTCCAGGCCGGTGTTGTAGTCGACGCCAGAGAAAGTTTCTCCCATGTCGAAAGATTCGCCGTGGCGATTGAAGTTGCGGTGGTCGTCGGCGGCGAACTTGGAATCGCGGGTGAGTTTGCCGGTTAGTAATCCGCTGGCCAGGGGCACGCGGGCGAGGATGCCTATGTGTTTCTCTTTGGCGCGGGCGAAGAATTTTTCGGCAGGACGCTGGCGGAAGCAGTTGAAGATAATCTGCACGGTCTGGACGTTGGGATATTCGACCGCTTTCATGGCCTCATCGATTTTTTCTACGCTCACGCCGTAGAAGCGGAGTTTGCCGGCTTGGACAAGGTCATCGAGGATTCCGAAGACTTCGGCGTGGTCATAAAGGGCGGTTGGCGGACAATGGAGTTGGAGCAGATCGAGGCAATCGGTGGAGAGATTTTTTAAACTGTCTTCGACCCACGTGGCCAGGTTCTGGCGGCTGTAGCCTTCGACGGTCTGGCGTGGAAGGCGGCGTCCGGCCTTTGTAGCTACTATTATTTCTCTCTTTTCACTTTTTTTCAGTTTCGCGATGAGGCGTTCGCTGCGGCCGTCGCCGTAGACGTCGGCGGTGTCGATAAAGTTGACTCCGCAGTCGATGGCTTTGCGGAGGGCGGCTAGGGATTCGTCGTCGGAGACGCTGCCCCAGGAGCCGCCGATGGCCCATGCTCCAAAGCTTATGTCTGAAACTTTCCAGTCTGTGCGTCCTAGTTGCCGATAGTGCATTCTTGCCTCTCATTAGTAAGGAGTAAGGATCGGGAGTAAGGATCGACCCCAAAATCGTTGACCACAAAGGTCACTAAGGTACACGCAGGAAAATCGCCACTAGCGCGAATTTCCCACTGATTCGTCTATAAGCATCTGATTCGGCTGTGGCGATACGGGCCATAAATAATTCCAATTCGACATAGATTCCATTCAATATTACAGTTTTGAATCAGACACATGCGAAAATAGGACATAATCTGGCCGCGCGCGGCCAAGCACAGCGGTACTCATCAATTCATTGTTTATTGGGGAATTTGCGCGTCCCGCCGATAGACTTACTTAATGGGATAGTTCTTTGCCGAACCCGTAATCGTGGGTTCGCGAGCGCCACAGGATTTTGAGGAAGTGGGGTAAATGGAGATAAGATTGGATCATCCGAACGAGACCGTTGAGGATAAAGATCACGCTGCATGCTCCCTTGACGCCAGCTATGTTCTGAGTTGGGAGGAAATCTCAAACTTGACGACAGAGCCTGGCAAGCCAGCGGACACTTTGATGAACGTGGTCGCGTTGATTGCGCGGCGGTTTGGAACCGAGGTTTGTTCGGCTTATTTGCTGGAACCTGACCGCGCCAACCTGGTGCTGGCGGCGACGATCGGTTTGCGTCATGAATGCGTGGGCAAGTTGCGCATGCCGGTGAGTGAAGGACTCACGGGCCTGGTCGCGGAAGAAGTTCGTCCGGTAGCGGTAGAGCAGGTAAGAAATCATCCGCGTTTTAAATATTTCAGCGAGGCTGGCGAGGATGAGTTCCAGTCGTTTCTTGGGGTTCCTCTAATTGACCGCGGCGTGTTGCAAGGCGTGCTGGTGGTGCAAACGAAGGCGCCGCGAATCTTTCCTGAAAATGAAATTCGTCTGCTGACCGAGGCGGCAAAGGCGGTTGCGCCGGTTGTGAGCGAGGCGCGGCTGCTCGATCGTTTTGTCGCTCCGGCTGAGGAAAAGCTTTGGGCTTTGGCTCGAAATATGTGGTGGAGCTGGGATCACGATTCGGTCGGGATATTCCGCGATCTGGATCCTTTGCGCTGGAGCCAGCTTAACCACAGTCCCATTTCGCTACTGAATGAGTATCCGCTGGAAAAGCTTGAGGCGCGCGCCAATGAGCTTGCTTTGCATGGCAGGATCAACTATGCCTATCGCCGTCTGCGGGAGTATCAGGATGAGGACCGCACGTGGGGAGCGCGCCACGCCGGCGTGCTGAGGCCCCGGCCAGTGGCGTACTTCTCCGCCGAGTTTGGCGTGCATGAGTCGCTACCTATCTATTCTGGTGGCTTGGGAGTTCTGGCGGGCGATCACATTAAGAGTGCGTCCGATCTTGGCATACCGCTGGTCGGTGTGGGGCTGTTTTATGGCCAGGGATATTTCCGGCAGCGGCTGGATATTGATGGCTGGCAGCGGGAAGAGTATTTGGAAACGGACGTCAACCAGTTGGCCATGGAAGCGGCGATTGGCAAGAACGGGCGTCCAGTTGTTGTGCAGGTCGATACGCGGCACGGCACGATCCATGCAAAAGTGTGGCGCGTAAAAGTCGGGCGTTGCGATCTGTTTCTTCTCGACTCTGACGTCGAAGGCAATACTCCTGAAGATCGGGTGATGACCTCGCGGTTGTACGGCGGTGATGGCCGGGTTCGCGTGCATCAGGAACTGCTTCTTGGCGTTGGCGGGTTACGCGCGTTAAAGGCGCTTGGAATTACTCCCGGAGTTCTTCATCTTAACGAAGGGCACAGCGGATTTGTGGTGCTCGAAGCGATTCGGCAGCGCATGGAAGAAGAGGGCATCAGCTTCGAGAAAGCGGTGCCGCAGGTGGCGCGTGAAGTTGTATTCACGACTCACACTCCAGTTCCTGCCGGCCATGACCGCTTTGACGCCGATCTGATGGAAGAGCATCTTGGGCCACTGCGGGAATCGCTTGGACTATCCAAGGAAAATTTCATGGCCTTGGGACGCGAGAATCCGAAAAGCGATGAACGATTCTGCATGACGGTGCTGGGATTGAAACTGTCGCGGCGCGCCAATGCAGTGTCGTCGTTACATGGCGAAGTGTCACGCGCCATGTGGACGGGGCTATCTCCAGGCAAAACGGAAGACGCGGTTCCGATTGGACACATCACCAATGGCGTGCACGTTCCAACGTGGCTGGCTCCGCAGATGTTTCGCCTCTACGACCGGCACTTGGGCACGGGATGGCAGCACCATAGCAGTGAGGCCAAAATTTGGGATGGCATAGAAAACGTCGACGATGGCGAGCTTTGGGAAACGCACTTCAACCTGAAATCGCAGATGATCGACTTTGTTCGCCGCCGCGCCGTGAAGCAGGCTGCGCGCCGCGATGAATCGCGCGGGATGCTGCAGCAATTGGAGCGGACGCTGAGTCCGGATGCTTTGACGATTGGATTCGCGCGGCGCTTTGCAACTTATAAGCGCGCCAATCTACTTTTGGCCGACATCGAAAAAATTGCGGCCATGGTCAATGACCCGAAGCGCCCGGTGCAATTTGTATTTGCGGGAAAGGCGCATCCCTTAGACGAGCCCGGAAAACGCGTGCTGCAGCAGATCGCACAACTGATGCGCGACCCGAAGTTCTCCGACAAATTTGTTTTCGTCGAAGACTACGACATCAACGTTGGACGCCATTTGACGCAGGGCGTCGACGTCTGGCTCAACAATCCACGGCGCCCGCTTGAAGCGTCTGGAACGAGCGGCCAGAAAGTCGTTTTGAATGGCGGCTTGAATCTCTCCGTGCTGGATGGATGGTGGGCCGAGGCTTATGACGGCATGAACGGCTTCGCCATTGGAAATGGCAGGACGCATTCCGACATGAATGTTCATGACGCGCGCGATGGCGAAGACCTGATGCGAGTTCTGCGCGACGAAGTCATTCCTCTCTACTATCAGCGCGATCGCGACGGGCTTCCGCGCGGCTGGATACGACGCATGAAACGGACGATCCGCACCCTGGGTTGGCGCTTCAACGCCGATCGCATGGTGATGGATTACACGATTAAATGCTATGTTCCGGCGGCGGGCGGAACGTCTAGCGATCTGCGGCTGAGAATGTAAGTGTATGAGATGGAGCGCCGGGTGTCCCCGCCCGGCCTTCTAGTACGATGCCGGAATGCTCGCATCCTCGGGATACGCCGGCATTCCAAACTCGGGAACGTCGAGACCTTCCTCCTCAACTTCTGGGGCGACGCGCATGCTTTTCACTTTGTTGACGCACCAGAAGACGGAGTAGGTTCCTCCGAACGCCCAAACTGCGTAGAGAGTCGCACCCATCAACTGGACCATGAACTGGCGCGTATCCCCGTGGAGCAATCCTGTAACCCCCTGGCCTGCGTGGCCGAGATAGGATGTGGCGCCGACGCCATTCCATCCCGCGCCGTAAGCGCCGTCGGCAAAGATGCCGACGCTGACTGCGCCGAGCCATCCGCAATAGCCGTGGACAGAAATCGCACCGCAAGGGTCGTCGATTTTCAG
>PLBX01000122.1 GCA_003135495.1 Acidobacteriaceae bacterium
GCGGTTGCGTTCCACACGTTGTATTCGCCGCCGAGCGCGAATTCGAAATCGGCCCAAGGCCTGCCATCTCGGAGCACGGACCAACTAGTTTGCGTTTCGCCGAGGTGAAGATTTGCGATTCTCCAGCCTTGGTTATGGGTCGCCGGATTTTTTTCGGGATACTTTTCGGGATACGACGGTCCGTAGCGTTCAACCGGGCTTAGCGCTTTTTGCAGGCAGCGGTCGATGTTGGCGTTCCTGGCGTCGGACGAGTCGAAGCCGATGATGCGTCCGCGCCTGGGAACGAGATTTACCAGGCGCTTGAATGCCGTTTCTACCGCGTCCAGATCTTTATAAATATCGGCGTGATCGAATTCCACCGAGGTGAGAATTACGGCGTCGGGAAAATAATGCAGGAACTTTGGACCTTTGTCGAAGAATGCCGTGTCGTACTCATCGCCTTCCAGAATGAAATGCTTGCCGTCGCCGAGGCCGAAGCTGCGGCCAAAGTTCTCGGCGATGCCTCCGATGAGGAATGAGGGTTGAAGTCCGGCGGATTCGAATATCCACGCGAGCATCGATGTCGTAGTGGTCTTGCCGTGAGTTCCGGCGACAACTAAAACTTCTTTACCTAACAGAAATTCATCGTGCAAAATTTGCGGCATGGAGCAGAACGGGATGCGATCGTCCAGAACGCGCTCTAGTTCTACGTTTCCGCGGGAGAGAACGTTGCCGACCACTACTAGATCAGGCTTCGGATTCAGGTTCGCTTCGGCAAATGGCTGCGCAACGGAGATTCCTAACGATTCGAGGAACGTCGACATTGGCGGATAAGACGCTGCGTCGGATCCGGTGACACGGAAGCCGCGCTCTTGCAGCATTCCAGCGAGCGAGGCCATGGCGGTGCCGCAGATGCCGATGAGATGAATGTGTTTGGGCTTTGTCATGGTAATTAAATTCTTAATTAAGTCGTTTGGATGTAGTTTGCAGATCGGTCATGCGCGGGTTGCGGACTCCAGAATCGTGAGCTTCACATCATTGCGAACTTCGAGACGGGCTTTGACTCCTAATGGGAGCGTGATGTTGGCTCGCGAAACATGGCCTGAACGCAGGCCAAATGCTACCGGAATTTTAAGATCTTTGAGCACTCGCATCACGACTTCTTCCAGCGTGTAATCCTGATTCGGAGCTTGGCGGCAATCGAGCATTTCTCCGAAGACGATGCCTTGCACGTCATTGAGTTTACCTGCCGATTTTAGCTGCATCAGCATGCGGTCGATCTGATAAGGCTTGGCCGCAATGTCTTCCAGAAAAAGAATTGTGCCTGGGGTGTGGATGTCATAGGGCGTGCCGAGCGCGGCTACCAGGATGGAGAGACATCCGCCGTAGAGAATGCCCTCGGCTTCTCCAGGTACCAACGGCTTTGCGCCGGAGTACTCGCCAATCTCCCATTCCGCCGCGCCGCCCACGGCATTTTGCCACGAGGGCCAATCGACGCCATCAGTGCTGGCGAAATCTTTACCGGCCATTGGGCCGTGAAACACGACCAGGTTCGCTTTGTCGATGAAGGTGGTTTGCAGCGACGTCAGGTCGCTGTAGGCTACAAAAATCTTGGGATGGGCTGCGATCTCTTTCAGATCGAGAGCTTTGGAGTGCGGCGTTTGAAGAAGATAGTTTGATCCATAGCCTCCGCGGACGGAGATGATGGCGCGGATATCGTCGCGGACGAACATCTCTTCGAGTTCGCGGGCGCGGCGCTCGATGGAGCCCGCGAAATAAAGATCGCGATCCAGGATCGACTCGAAATAGAAGGGCTCGTAGCCAGCGCGGCGGAGGCCCTCACAACCGGCTTGGAGGATTTCGGGCTTTACATTGGAGGCGGGCGCGACGATGCCGACTTTGTCTCCGGGGCGGAGGGCGCGCGGCTTGATTCGCGAGTTGTGAGATGTCGAAATCATCTTTGGCCGGCTGTGCCTCATCGGCTAAAGCCGCATTCTAAAAACTTGTTACCGCAGCGGTGAAGCGCTACGCCACGAAATCAGATGCAAGAGACAAATTTGCAGACTTCTGTTTCGATCTTAAATTAAGAATTCTCCAATTAAGAATTCTCCGTTGCAGATTATTGTGGCTGGTCCTTGCAGATATACATGGTCGTCCCAACGTACTGTTTGTGAGCCGCCCGGGGCGATCACTTTTATCGGCGATGACGCACGCCGGCTCGCGATGGCGGCTACGGCTGCGGCGCATGATCCTGTACCGGAAGATTGGGTTTCGCCTACTCCTCGTTCGAAGAGGCGAATTTCTATTTCGCTGGCACTGCGCCACACCACGTACTCCACGTTCGTTCCCTCGGGAAAATGATCTTGCGATGCGATTTGAGCTGCGGCGCGCTGCCAATCTTCCTGGAAAGTTTCGACAAAAATTACGAAGTGCGGATTTCCCATAGAAATTTTCGTTCCTATAGTTCCCACGCCCATCGCCTCAATGGACAGTTGGCCGCCGATTTGCGGCTGGCCCATATCTGCTTCGAACTCGAAAGTAAAATCTTGCTGGCGTATGAGTTGGCATCGCTTCAGTCCGGCACCGGTGTTCACCAGGATTTCAGCCTTCCCCTCCCGCGAGCAAATCTGCGCAGCTACACAGCGAGTGCCGTTGCCAGAAATTTCCGCTTCCGAGCCGTCTGCATTGATCAGGCGCGCTTTCACGTCGGCATCGGCATCTGGCGACAGCCATTCCACTCCGTCAGCGCCGACTCCATTATGACGATCGCACAGCTGTCGGGTCAGGGCACTCAAGTCACCGGAAGCGTGCGCGAGTTCCACTAATAAAAAATCATTGCCGCATGCGGAGGCTTTGGTAAAGGGAATTTTTGCGCCCGGCTGAAGAGGCACGGTCATTCGTGTTCCGTGGTGCCTAAAGTCGTTACGGTGGCGAATGCGTTTGATTCGTGCAGGCGGACGGAAAAGACGCTCTGCTGATCCTGCTCGCCATCAAGAGAGAAAACCATGCGGAAGTTAGGGTCGGCTTCCGCGATGTGCACGCTGTGCATATTAAGTTGTTCGGCGTCTAAAATTCGGTTCACCTCTCGCAACATGGCATCGATGTTGCGTCCAGTTACTTCGTAGGTAGTGACAAATGCTTTCAGCGAGAAGGTGGATTCCATCCGGCCCAAGAGAACAAGCGCGAACAGAATGATGAGCGTGGCAAAACAGGCAGTCAGGTACAAGCCGCCACCAGCGGCCATTCCGATGGACGCTACCACAAACAGGGTCGCGGCAGTAGTGAGGCCGGTTACGGAAGTCTTGGCGTGCAAAATTGAACCTGCGCCGATGAAGCCAATGCCGGGAATGATTTGAGCCGCGATGCGAGCGCTGTCTGACTCCACGCCCGCTAACTGCTTTGAGAGTACGGTGAACATGGCAGCGCCGAAACAAATAAACATATTCGTGCGCAATCCGGCGGGCTTGTGGCGCAACTGCCGCTCGAGTCCGACGATGCCGCCGAGCACTGCAGCCAGCAGCAAACGCGCCAGGGTGGAACTGAGCACCACGCCGAGTTCGTTGTGCAACAGCGCAATGATTTGACGGAATGGACTCATAAGTGCGCTCCGGCTTTGAGCGGATTCTACCACCGCGATACAGCGCTTTTTGAGTGGCTTGATGCGGACGGTTAACGCGATTGATTCGGGAGTGTTCGCGTGGAGAAGATTCGCGCGGGAGGCTGGCCAGAGGCGTGAATCTCCGTGAGGTCAGTAAGCTTCGACTTATTTACGTGTTGGTCGACCGCGTCGCCATCGAAAGCGATCACGAAATCAACGTAGCGGGAGGGGTCGGCCAATGTGCGCTCCCATAGGCCGTCGGGATCGATGGGGTGCTTCCATTGGCGGCGATTTTCATTATTGACCACCTGGCGCAGCGGAATTCCTGCCTGTTCCATAATTCCGACGTGTTCGCTGAGGTCCATTAGATAACGCGAGTGGCGCGGCAAGTGGGAGACGATGCGCTGCATAGCCGCATTCAGCGGATAGCGAAGATCCCAATTTTTTTGGGCTTCTTGTAAACACAAAGGTTTCGCATTCCAGACGGAAGCGTAGCTAGCAACTATGAGAGCGAGTAAGGGTGCGAGGAGTTTTCCAGCATGACGGCCGGCGCTTGTGACTTGCGAAATGTAAGCTGTGAGTAGGCCCGCCGAAATCGCGAACATGGGGAGCAATTGCAGGCCATAGCGCTGATTGAAGGTTGCGAATGGCCACCAGGTGTACACGTGGATCGGCACGGAACCGTAGGCGATGGAGAGCGCGTAGAAAACCAGCGGAACCCACAAGAAAAAGAGCGGCATCGCCCGTCGACGCAGTTTCCATACTGCTAGCACTGATGTGACGAGAGCAGCAGCCAGCCAAAATCGTCCCCAGTTTCCATCGGCCATGTTGAGTTGGGCTGATTTCAAAAAATAGAGGGCTGCTACGCCGGCATTGTGGAGCGCTGGATTTGGGGCGCCTACGCGTTGCTCGATTCCGGTCGCCGAATATTGGCCGGTGGCGAATTCTAACGCGCTGCCATAAATGGCGCGATTATAAGCCAGCCAGAAGACTGGAACTATTGCGATGCCCAGCAAAAACTTCGCTGCTGAACGGCGAAGGGTGAGGTCGTTCTTCTCCGAATTTCGCCATCGCATCGACGCAATGACAAATATGGTTGCCCCCATCGCTCCGGCGAGAAACCATCCGTCGTAGCGGGTTAGTTCGGCTCCGGCTAAACACCAAGCGCAGCGCGTTAGAGACACGTTCGCACGCGGGTCGCCGGTTTGCGGAGCGCCAATGAACTCTGCGAAAAATACTACGGCCCAGATAAACAGGCAGAGATACAACGACTCGGTCATGGCCGTGGTCTGCATGTAAATTAAATTTGGATTTGCCCCGTAAACAACCGCGGCGGTCCATGCGCCCACTGCGGCCGCTGTGGTAGTGGGCGATTCGATGCGAGGGTGCAGCAGGACGCGCACGAGACGGAAAATGCCAACCACGCCGAAGACGTAGGCGATCATCGAAGGAAAAGAACCACCCGCGCCGTTTTGCCACAACGCATTTGAAATTATGAACGGTATTGTCAGCAGATGCGGAAGTGGAAGCCATACTGTTCCTAATTGCAGCAGGCCTGGAGTCTGAGAGTCGAATACGCGGCGCGCGATGTTGATGTGCGCCACCGCGTCTCCATAGAGCAGCAAGCCGTTGTGCTGAAAGTAATAGAAGAAGGAGAACAGCGAGACGAGGAGAGCCAAGCCACCAACTTGCGCGGAGCTATGATCGGGAACTCTTATTGTGACTATGCGCTCTTTCATGGATAGCTGTTCGTCGCTACGCTCTTCATCGATCGCAAGCTTTCTGGGCGACTAAAGTCGCCTTGAATTTGCGAAACATACGGCGCGGCTGAAGCCGCGCCCTTTCAAAACGAAATCGAAGCAGAAGTAGATAAGTGACGCCTATATACAAAAAGCGAGTTTACAAATCAAACCTGTATTGTGGCACGCAAAGTTAAATAGTTCAGACTATTCCAGGTGAGTTAGTTCGCGGAAAATTTGGAACCGCGCGTCTATTTCTTCTCTCGTAAGATTTTGCAGGCGCTCGGTCCCGAAACGTTCTACCGCGAAGGATCCCATAACGCCGCCGTAAAACAGGGCGCGCTTTAACACCTCGCGATTAATTTCCCCCTGGGACGCGATGTAGCCCATGAATCCTCCGGCGAAAGAATCTCCAGCGCCGGTGGGATCTTTTACCTCGTCGATGGGCAGAGCCGGAGCGCGGAAGGGATGCGCGCCGAGGCCGAATGCTCCTTCGCGAAAGAAAATAGTTGCGCCGTATTCGCCGTGCTTCACGACCAGAGCGCTCGGCCCCATCGCGATTACTTTTTTTGCCGCGCGCAGAAGATTTTTTTCGCCGGCCAGCATTTTGGTTTCGGTGTCGTTAATCAGCAGAACGTTCACCAGCTTCAGAGTTTCCGCCAACTCTTTGGGCGTTCCCTGAATCCAGAAATTCATGGTGTCGCCGCCGGTTAAGCGGACGCCATTCATCTCGCGCCGAACTGCGGATTGCAGCGATGGATGGATGTTTGCTAAAAAAAGAAACTGCGAATCCGCATATTCTTTGGGAATGCGCGGCTGAAATTTTTCGAACACATTGAGCTCGGTGAAGTCGGTCTTGGCCTCGTTCAGATTGTCCAGGTATTGACCTCCCCAGCGAAAGGTTTTGCCCTGGGTGCGCTCGATGCCGCGGGTGTCGACTTTTCGATTTTTGAGCACGGCTTCGTGTTCAGAAGTGAAGTCCGCACCTACGACCGCCACCACGCGCACCTCGGTAAAGTAACTCGCAGCGAGAGAGAAATACGTTGCGGCGCCTCCGAGAATGTCGGTGACTCGGCCAGAGGGAGTTGCGATGGTATCGAAGGCTACGGAACCTACTACGAGGATGCTCATTGATCTCCGGGTGTTAGCAGTTAGTCGTTAGTCGTTAGTCGTTAGTCGTCCAGTGATGGCTGTAGTGAAAGCTGAAGCCGCCCTAAAGAGGCATTGATTCGCAAAGTTTTGGCAGCGCTAAATCGATGCCCTGATACAAATCTTCTTGCACGCTAAGCTGCTAACGACCAACGACCAACGACCAACCACTACTTTAAATACTTTCCCACTATCAACTGCAATTTTTCTTTGGTGGCTGCTGGAATTTTTGTTGGATCGGTCAGAATGGCGTGCGCCAGCGCTGATCCGCATTTGCATGCGCGCGACTTCGGCATGGCCGACACCGTTTCTTTAACTACTTTCGCCGCGTTCTCCGCATTCTTGGTCAGCACAGAGACGATCTGATCGACGGTGACGGAATCGTGATGCGGATGCCAGCAGTCATAATCAGTCACCATAGCGATGGTGGCATAACAAATTTCTGCTTCGCGGGCCAGTTTTGCTTCCTGCAAATTGGTCATGCCGATCACATCGGCTCCCCAGCTGCGATAAATATTTGACTCTGCTTTCGTCGAAAATTGCGGGCCTTCCATGCAGATATACGTGCCGCCTAATTTTCCGGTGACGTTCGCGGAACTGCACGCCGACTGAATCACCCTGGTCATTTCTCCGCAGACCGGATCGCCGAAACCTACGTGCGCGACGACGCCGTTGCCGAAGAATGTATCGATGCGATGGCGAGTGCGATCGAAGAACTGGTCGGGGATTACGAAATCGAGGGGCTTGTGTTCTTCTTTCAACGAACCCACAGCCGAGACGGAGATAATTCGTTCAACTCCTAATTGTTTAAAGCCATATATGTTCGCGCGGAAGTTTAATTCACTGGGCAGCAGCTTGTGACCGCGCGCATGGCGCGCCAGAAAGGCGACCTTGCGATTAGCAAGAGTTCCTAAAATGTAGGCGTCGGAGGGATCGCCAAAGGGCGTCTGCAACTCGATCTCGCGCGCATCGTTAAAACCAGGCATGTGATACAAACCACTGCCGCCAATAATGCCTATTTCTGCCTGCTGCAATTGCGCTCCTTGATTGGCAGCTAAAGATCGAAAGGACCTCAGGGGCTAAAGCACGCGCTGATTTGCGAGCCTACGCAGCCCTGAAGGGCCGCTCTTCCACGGTGCGCTTACGATTTTCGACTTGCTTAGCGTGCTTAAATTGAAAGACAGAACTCGTGATTATAACAAGAGAGAAACTCAGGGATTTGCGGACGGTGATTTTTCTGCCGGGTCGTTTTTCGGTTCTTCCTTGATTGGCTCTTCCTTCGGCCAAAAATCATCTTCCACTCGCTGCGTGGTATCAGAATCCAGGCTTTCAGTGATCAACACAGCATCGCCCCTGACATCGATCATCACGATTCCTTCTTCTGTCAGCCAGGAATGGCGGCCGCGCAAGGTTCGCCAGGAATCCGCCGGGGGCGCGTCCTGCGCAACTTTGCCGTCAACGCCTAGACCTTGCCGCTTCTGATAACGCTTGGCCAGCGATTTCGCGTAGACCGCTGCAAATTCCGATGCTTTCGACGCGTCTGACCAACGGGAGACATATAGCAACCCGATCGGCGCCGTCTTGTCGGACTTGGGCTTTCCGGCAAAATAATATCCGCCGCGCCACTCCGGATACATCGCAGCGGCCTCTTTTGGCCCCGCATATTGCTCAACCAAAATATCGACGTCAAATTCTCCCATGGCTCCTATATCGAAGGGATCGTAGTCTTTAAAATCTTTCGCCATATCGATAAGTTTTACGGGCTCGAGTTTTTCGTGCTCGATATACGTTTCGGGCTCCATGATTTCACGCGTTGTTCTCGGCGGATTATCGAATGCTCCGGCATAGGCGAGTTGCTTACCACCTGCTTTTAGAAGCGCAGCGGTAAAGTCGAGTCCGTAGCGATAAGGAAAGGTTAATTCTTCTTTCAAGAAAATCGGAGCGTCGCGAAACGCGGGAGAATCGGCCGTGCCCACCAGCATGCCTTGTTTGAGGGCGTCGACGATCTGCGGCGATTCGAGTAGCGTTTTGCCGGTTGGGGCTAACGAATAATCGAGCAGCACAACCATGGCTTGGCCTTCGACGACAGCCTGTCGCGCAGCACTTTGTTCGTCGCTGGCTATGTCTGCGGGGCTCGGAATTGCTTTTTCCGTTCCCTGAGGCGACTTCATAAATTTCTCGATGCCAAAAGATTGGTCTTGAAGAGCGTGGGTCAATTCGTGGGCCAGCACCGGCTTTTGCTGCTCGGCATCAAGCCAGTTCAGGAGGTACACGGTTTTGGTTTTGGCATCGTAGTATCCCGCGACTTGCTCGCGCAGCATTTTCACGAGGAAGGAGGACAGATCGAAATCGCGCGGCAGCAAGCCGAATTTTTTCAGTACCGCTGAGGATCGTTCAAGGCGCTTTGCGTCTTTGTCGTCCCGCATGCCTTTCTCGATATAGGACTGCACTTCGTCGCGCTTAGTAAGTTTGCGTTTAACTTTGTGCTTGATAGGCAGTCCGGTATCTTCGCTGGCAAATTGCAGAATTTCGTCAACCGAGCGGAATAGTTCTTTTGCCTCTTTGGGGGAGATGGTGGTTTCTTTGGCCGGCTGGGTGTCGACGGCGGATGGCGCGTTGTGCGCCGCTTGTGGCTGGGCGGCGTTCTGATTTTTGCTTTGGGCTTGATCCTGAACCTGAAGTCCGAGGTTATCGACGTTCTTGTTGTTTGGTGCTGGCTGCTGCGACCACGCTGCACTCGTCAGCGAAATAAGTAAAAAGATAACCGCTGCGAACTTCCACAACTTCATGTTCCCTCGCGCTATTGATCTTGCTCTTATAGTCTTGCTCTTGATTTTAAACAGTCCTATCAACATCAACTGCAAGATCAAAGGCAGCGGACAAGAGTGTCCGCTCCACACAGGCTAGCTGGCAACTTTTTTTGCGATACAATCGCCTGCCTCGCGCGTCCCGAGAGCTCCGCCTATGTCGGAGGTGGTTTTCTTCTGGCGCACCGCTTCGAGCACGGCAGCTTCAATTTTCTCAGCCTCGGCGTCGAGTGCTAGTTGCGATAGCATCATCGCCGCAGTAAGAATAGCGCCGAACGGATTGGCGATGTTCTTTCCCGCGATCGGCGGCGCGGAACCATGAACGGGCTCAAACATTGACGCGTGTCCGGGGCGCAGGTTGCCGCTCGCAGCCATGCCCAGTCCGCCCTGCAGACCGGCGGCCAGGTCGGTTATGATGTCACCGAACATATTATTTGTGACGATGACATCGAAGCTGCGCGGATCGCGGACCATCTGCATGCAGAGGGCATCGACGTACATGTGCTGCGTCTCGATCTGCTTATATTCTGCTGCGACTGCTTGGAATGTGCGCTGCCAGAGGCCGCCGGCGTGAGTCATGGCATTCGATTTGTCGCACATCAGCACCCGCTTTCGAGGAGAGCCATCGAGTTTTTTGTTGCTGGCGCAATAGTCAAACGCATAGCGGATGATGCGCTCGACTCCCTTGCGCGTGTTGATGTCTTCCTGGATGGCAACTTCGTCGGGAGTTCCCTGCTTGAAAACTCCTCCGAGGTCTCCATAAACGCCTTCAGTGTTTTCACGAATCACGACGAAATCTAAATCTTTTGGCTCGATATTTTTTAGCGGGCACAGCGACGCATCCAACAATCGAACAGGACGAACGTTGGCGTAGAGGTCCATCTTCGTGCGCATACCCAGCAGGATTTCCTTGGCATGAATGTTGGAGACGACGCGCGGATCGCCGAACGCTCCGACTAAGATGGCGTCGAAATCTCGGGCCAGAGTGGCGAATCCATCCGGCGGGACAGTGACTTTATCGGCAAGATAACGGTCGGCTCCCCAGTCGAACGATGTGAAGTCTACTGCTGCGCCTACGGCCTCGATGACCTTTATCGCTTGCGGGATGACTTCTTTCCCGATGCCGTCGCCGGGAATTACGGCAATGCGTTTCTTCGCGCTCACGATGGCAACGTTAGCACAGCGAGGGACAATTCTTAAACTTAGTGCGTAGAGACGCGGCTTGCCGCGTCTCCCAGGCCCGACGAACAGCAGCTCTATGGAGCGATGGAGCGGCGGGAGCGTGCGTGTTCGTTATAATTAGAAATTGAACTTATGACATCGATGACAGTATCTGGGACCAATTTACGCGAGCACCGGGCGGCAGCTGCCGATTTCGGCGACCCGCGCGCTGAGTTTCAATCGTTGCTGGGTAGCTGCGGAATCCATGACCTGAGTTCGCGTGCCAAGATCGCGATCACTGGCGGCGACCGAGTTCGCTGGCTCAATGGAATGGTCTCAAATAACATTCGCGATCTGGCTTCAGGGCATGGCGTGTATGCATTTCTGCTGAATGCGCAGGGACGCATCCAAGCCGATCTTTATACTTTTCAACGTGGTGAATCGCTGCTCATCGACACAGAAGGCCCGCAAAAGGAAAAAATATTGCAGTTGTTTGATCGCTACATCATCGCCGACGATGTTGAGATTGCGGACGTCGGTGACACAATTGTGGCGATTGGGCTGACTGGTCCCGAGGCGCGCGCTGTTGTGGAGCGAGCCGGTATTGTCGTTCCAGATCTGGCTCACTTGCAATTCGCGGATACCTCGTGGCAACAGAAGAGCGTTACGGTCTTACGTTCCGGCGAAGAAGCTCGTGAATCGTGGCAACTGTGGATTTCACCTGACCAGGCCGGAGAGTTGTGGGATGCGCTGGTCAAAGCAGGAGCTCGTCCTGCAGGAACGGCGGCGCTGAATCTCTTTCGTATTTCGCGGGGCATTCCGCAATTTGGGGTGGACATTCGCGACCGCGATCTGCCGCAGGAAACGGGACAAACTCGAGCGTTGAATTTTACCAAGGGATGTTATCTTGGGCAGGAGATCGTCGAGCGTATTCGCTCGCGTGGGGCCGTGCATCGGCAGTTTGGAGCGTTCGACGTTGACGGGACGTTGCCGGAACCGGGCGCTAAGATTCTTGCTGGTGAAAAAGAGGCGGAAAAAGAAGTAGGAGAGATTACGAGCAGGGCCATTTTACCGTTGCTTGGCGGAGATCGTGCGGTGGCGCTGGGCTATTTGCGTCGCGAGGCAGCAGGAAAACAGTTGCGCGTGGGGACAGCGACTCTAAAGCCATTGGCGCTTCCGATTATTTAAGCTGCCGCGAATGATTTCGCAAATTTTATTTCAAATAAAATCGGGAATTTCCATTTCATCGAACTATTTTAATAGAGCTACAAGAGATCCCAAATTTCAAAATAGCAGGTCAAAATTATGGCTCAGAAGAGAAAAGAAGAAATCGAATTCAAAGTGAGCGACCGGCGCTTGTTTACCTCTGAGGGAGAACTGCGCGACTCGGCGGACGAACAGGCACCCAGTCCTGTTGCTACGGTGGCTGTAGCGGCGGAGAAGCCGCCGGCTGCGACTTCAGCGCCGACGTCCGCTTCGACTCCGGTTGCTACCATCGCGGAAGCGCCGCCCCATGCACCATCTGCGGAAGCAGAGTCGGATGTTCCAGAACCGCCCTCCGCTCTGGAACAGCAGGCTCAACACGATGCCTACAGCAAGTCATCGCGCGATCTGGATAAACAGGTGGAGCTGAGCGGCCATTCGGCCAAAGAACTCGAGATGAGTTTTGAACGCTTCATGGCTTCGCTGTACATGACTGCGATGATGCATCTTGGGCTCATGCATGAGAAGGGCGGCCATCCGGGCGTTGACATTATCGGGGCGCGACAGACGATTGACACGCTGGGAATGATCGCCGAGAAGACGAAAGGCAATCTCACGCCGAAGGAACAGGGTTTTTTGCAGAACTGCCTTTATGAGCTGCGCATGGCTTATGTGGAAGTGACGAATGCCATCGCGCATCCTCCGCAAGCGCCGGGGCCGCATACGGGCACCAACGGCTGATGCAGGCCATCTAATGCAGGCAATTCTGACGGTATTAGGAAGCGGCACATCGATGGGCGTGCCCACGATCGGCTGCGACTGCGCCGTCTGCCATTCGTCCGACCCGCGCGATCGGCGTACTCGTCCGTCTGTAATGCTGAGTTACGGCGGACGGAACGTGCTCATCGACACCACTCCTGACTTCCGCGAGCAGGCGCTGCGCGAGAAAATTATTCAACTTGATGCCGTGCTCTACACGCACACTCATGCCGATCACATTCTTGGCATCGACGATCTGCGGCCACTGACTTATCTGCACAAGTCGGGGAAGATGCCGCTTTACGCCACGCCCCATGCGTGCGAAGTTTTGCGGAATATGTTCCAGTACATTTTTAAACCCACTTACAGATTTGGCGGGCTGCCGCAGGTGGAGTTACATCCGATTGAGGGTGTGGTGGAATTATTTGGGGCGCGCTTTGAGCCGCTCACGGTGATTCATGGCGAGACCCCGATACTCGGCTTCCGCTTTGGATCCGCCGCCTATTTGACCGATCACAGCGAAGTTCCTCAGGAGACTTTGGAGAAGCTTCGCGGGCTAGATATTTTGTTTTTGGATGCGCTGCGCTATAAGCCGCACCCCACGCACTCTACGGTAGAGCAATCCTTGAAAATCGTAGAGGCGGTTCGTCCAAAGCGTACTTTTTTTACCCATATTTGCCACGACCTGCCACACGAAGAAACGAATGCATTGCTGCCCGAGGGCGTGAAGCTGTCCTTCGACGGCATGAAACTGGAGTTTGAAATTTAGCGTTCGTGTGGCGCGAACACTCTTATCCGCGTGCCAGCAGCGCCTTACTGGTAACGCGGACAAGAGTGTCCGCGCCACACCAGAAGATTTCATGCAAACTTTTCACAAACTCGACGATGTGCCTGCTGACTACGGGGCTACTGTGGTCAGTGTCGGCAATTTTGACGGAGTGCATCGGGCACACCGGCATGTGCTCGATGAAATCGTTGTGCGGGCGAAGGCGACGAATGCGAAGTCTGTTGCCATTACGTTTGATCCTCATCCCACGCGCATTCTGCGGCCCGATAATAATCTCGAGCTGCTGACGCCGCTGGCGGAAAAACTGCGGTTGCTTGAGACTACTGGCATCGACGCGGTGCTGCTGCTCCCCTTCTCGCGCGATCTCTCTTTGATGACCCCCCGTGAGTTCGCACACGAAATTTTGAAGAAGCGTTTGCAGGCGTGCGAAGTGCATGAGGGCTACAACTTTCATTTTGGGCACAAAGCTGCGGGCGATATTCATCTGTTGCGTAAGCTGGGCGCTGAGATGGGATTCGCGGTGCACGATTATCCCGAGCTGCGGCTCCGTGGCGAGAGCGTTTCGAGCAGCCACATTCGCAAGTTGCTGTCGGAGGGCCGAGTAAGCCGGGCGCGGCATCTGCTGGCGCGTCCCTTCAGCATTCTTTCTACCGCCGGACGAGGACGCGGTTATGGATCGAAGTACACCGTGCCTACGATTAATCTGGCGCGCTACGAAGAGCTTGTTCCGAAGGATGGCGTTTATGTTACGCGCACTCGCGTGGGCGATGAGTGCTTTGACTCGGTCACAAATGTCGGCAATCGTCCAACGTTTGGCAGCGACTCGTTTGCGATCGAATCGCACCTGCTGAATTTTCATCCGCTGGAGCTTTCAGCGGAAACAGAAGTGGAACTTTTTTTCCTGGATCGCCTGCGCGACGAGATTAAGTTTCCGACGGTTGAAGCGCTGAAAGAACAGATTGGGCGGGATGTGGGCAAGGCGCGGAAGTATTTGCAACGGGCGGGACGGGCAGAAAGACGTTCCTCTTCGTCTAGTAACTGGCCTATCTAGCTGTGTTAGTAAGTTCGCGGTATGATGACGGCTTCCACAGATACGGGTCCGCTAGTTCGTAAGCTTCATGAGGTAGCCTCGGCAATGATTCAGGACACACGATCCGTTGGCGATCAGGTACGATCTGGCCTCAAAATAGCAGTTATTCTTGTCGCAGTATGTGCCGCCTTCTGGGTGACACTAACCTTCGTGCCTGTTCCCCGGATTGAGGCATGGATGTGGCATTGGAAGTACGGAAACAGCGTACAGGTCGGCGAATTCTCGGTTCCCGTTCCAAATGAGTGGGGCGTCCGGCGATTCGAATCTGGAATGACGGACGAGGTTCAGCTTGTTAATACCGAGGGTGGTAAACCTTTCTGGGCAACAGTTACCATCACACAAGAGTGGCGACAGCCGAACACAGTCTTGGCGGATTTGGCGAACTCACGTCGGCGCATGATGGAAAGCCGCGGGACACATGTTTCAGATCCTCGGAACCTTGTCGTCGATGGCGTGAGCGGATTTTGCATCGATGGGTATTCCCCGATGGCGGGAATTCCGGTTCGAAATATCTCCTGCTATCTAGGGACAAGTTTTTCAATGGAATATATCGGTAGCTATCTTAAGGCTCCTGCTTTCTATTCGATTCTGGCCAATATTTCGAAGGTGTCAAGTAAAGCGCCAAAATGATGACTGCTGTAAACGGCTTTCAAATCTCCTAAACGCGATTTATTTCGACCTGCACCACCAACCTTCTTCACTGATACAATCCCTCGCTCATGACTATCGGGCCGATCCAACTTCTCAATCAGTCGACTCCAGGGCAGCGCCGCACCTTGCTGGCGGCTGCTCTGGGCTGGATGCTCGATTCTTTTGACACCATGCTTTATGCGATGGTGCTGACTTATGTCATGCGCGATCTCGGCATGTCGAAGGCGGTCTCTGGATTTCTTTACACGCTTACGCTGCTGGCTTCGGGGATCGGTGGCGTGTTTTTTGGATTCCTGGCCGACCGACTTGGGCGCAAGCGGGCTTTGATGGCCAGCATCCTTACTTACTCGGTCTGCTCGTTCGCTTCGGGGCTTGCGACTTCCGTCGTTATGCTGGCGGCGTTTCGCTTCGTGTTAGGGCTAGGGATGGGCGGCGAGTGGAATACCGGCGCGACTCTTGTGGCCGAGAGTTGGCCGGGCAAATTGCGGGCCAAAGCGCTGGCGGTGGTGCAAAGCTCCTGGTGCGTTCGAGGGATGATTATCACGATGGAGTGACAGGCGTATCGCCCGGTCGGGCAGGGCGGGGAGGCCTGGCGCTCCACGAACTCATCTTCGGTTATCGGTTACCGGTTCGGGATGTATCAGCACGCGAAACAATTCCGGCGCGTCATGTTTGAAACGAATCTCTAATGATGTCTGAACGTCATGCACGCGCGAAAGCGGCATATCGTCGGGTAGCGTGCAGTGGCATGAAACATACAGGCGCTCGCGCACTTTCTTGAATTGAAACTCGTGTAGGTCCATTACCTCGGGAAATTCTTTCACGATATTTTTGAGGCGCTGTTCCAACTCGGGCTCGCGAACAATTTCTTCTCCGGTTTCGATCGTCGCGGGCTCGCTTTCAATGTGCGTGAGGATGGTCGCAATCTCGGGCACTTCGCCGCGCATCTCCATCTCCAGGCGCGTAACTTCGTCGTGCGCTTGTTTCATGCTCAGGCGTTCGTCGAGTTCGAGATGCTGCTCGACGTGCAATTGCCCGTTCAAGTCTTGCACGCTCACGTCGTGAACATTGAAATTGTGGCGCGTAGCAACTCCACGGATACGATCGAAAATATTTTCCGCGCGGCCAGCGCGCGGGACCGAGTGCACCATGACGTCGGCATCGGGCAAAACTTCGCGCACACGCGAGGTCACTGCATCGGAAACCTGCTCGGTACGCTGGAAGGTGAAATTGCGTTCCAGGCCAACGGAGACGTCGGCAAAGAATCGGTTGCCGGCCTTGCGAAAGCGCACGCGCTCAACTTCAAGCACGCCTTCCACAGTGCGAATACGTTCGAGAATCTGGCTGCGGACTCCAGCGGGAGCAGCGTCGAGCAGCGCATCTATCGTTCTACGCGCCAAACGCCAACTTACGGAGATCACCACGCCCGCGACAAAGAGTGCAGCGATAGGATCGGCGCGGCGCAGCCATTGAAGATGATAGCTGCGTCCAATCCACACCAGCGCAAGTCCGAGAATAACTACGCCGCTGGACCAGATGTCCGTCGAAAAATGCAGCGCATCGGCTTCAAGAGCCTGGCTATCGTATTTTGTCGCAATAGCCCCCAGAGCGCGAGAACGCCAGGCATCGACGGCGATGGAC
>PLBX01000021.1 GCA_003135495.1 Acidobacteriaceae bacterium
CCGTTTCTGGATAGCTTCCGGTTGGCCGACCATCCACTCAGAAACGACATTGCCGCCTCAACTTCGACGCGCCTGTGCGGCACTTCGCCGATATTCTTTAGGCGCCATACCCAAGACACGTTTGAAAGCCTTGCTGAACGCCGCGTCAGAGTCGTAGCCAACGGACTTCGCTACCTCGAAGAGCTTCCTATCATCTTCCTGCAGCAAGCCGGTCGCCTTGTACATTCGCCAGTCCGTCAAATATTCGAGTGGCGTTTCCCCAAGCAGTTGTTTAAATCTCAACGCAAAGGCTGAGCGGGACATCCCTGCTGCCGCGGCCAGCGTTTCCACGGTCCACGGATTCTCAACTCTCTCGTGCATTGCTTTGAGCGCGGCTCCAATTCTTGGATCAAAGATGGCGCGCAGCCATCCGCTTTTACAGGTTTCGGAGCTCGATGCTATGTGGGCACGGACACACTGGATGAACAAAATATCCGCTAGCCGGTTGACCACTACTTCCGAGCCAGGCGCTGGTTCTGCCATTTCCGATGCGAGCAACTGCAAAGTCGCGTGGAGTGCGAGGGTTTGGGCTTGATCTGCCTTGACCAGAATCAACTCTGGAAGCAGACGTTTTAGGCGCTTGACGCTCATTTGGCCAAAGCTGAACCATCCCGAGATTACGGTGGTCGGGACGCCGCCTCCGCCATAATGGATCACGTTGCTACGGTTTTTGGGTGCGTCCTCACAAAAACTGCGCGCACGTGTGCGTGGGTTGTCCCGCAAGGCGTACGTGCTCGCCGGAGCTAACAGGAAGCAATCTCCGCCGGTGAGCGGAATCGGATCCGGAATCCCTTTTACGCTCAGCCAGCAATTGCCACGCGAAACCATGCCGAAGTGCGCGAACTGGGACGGCAAATTCCTGAGGGCAGACGAATGCGCCACTGCTTCATTCGCGTCTTCAGCCCCGCGCATAAGGCCCCAGGGTGCAGTGACCTCCAAACGGGCGTGCACTACGCTGGCCACGTGCATGGTGTGGAACAAATCTGCAATCGGGTCCAACTTCAGCCTCCTTGTTGGACGATAAGACAAGTTATGTGGACTAAATGACAGATCTCGTCCACCGGTGCGGACATCTACTCTATCAGTTTGGATGAATCGCACGGCTCAAGAGGTGCATATGAAACTATTTCAAATTGATTCCAGTGCTCGGTCCAGTTCAGTAACTCGGCAATTAACCGCGAAGTTTGTTGAGGAATGGAAAAGGAATTATCCCGCTGGCGAAGTTATACAGAGAGACCTCACCACAACCATGTTCCCGCACATCACCGATGATTGGGGCGCGACCCGTCTCGAACCGTCTCAGCTGACGCCTGCTCAGCGGAATTATCTATCCATGTCCGATCACTTGATCGAAGAATTGGAGGCGGCGGACATCATCGTAATTGGCGCGCCCATGCACAACTTCGCGATCCCTTCTTCCCTTAAGGCGTGGATCGATCAGATTGTGAGGTTGGGGAAGACGTTTGGTTATGGACCAAGCGGTGTGCGCGGACTTCTAGCCAAGAAAAGAGTGATTGTCGTCACGGCGCGAGGCGGCGCCTATGAAAAGGGCACTCCCGCAGAGAAGTTCGATTTCCAGGAGCCCTATTTGCGTCACATTCTCGGATTCATGGGTCTCACCGATGTGACATTCATTCACGCTGAGAACCAGTCGCGTGAGGGGGCCGGTCCATCGTTTGCAGCCGCGGCTGAACATGTTGAACGCCTGGCGGCCGAGCAAAGCCAGCAAGTTGCTCATTGAGATCTCATTGAGATAAGGAAAGGAAGCATATATGAATGTGACCCTACTCTTGCTCAAGGCTTGTTGTCCCGATTACATGCGGGGTGATCCCCGCGACAGCCAATATTCACGCTTGCTCCGTTGGCTGTTTTGTCAAAGTGCCATGCCGCAGCGCGCGGCGCTTCANNACGATGGGCGCGGCAATCGGTTTCATGACATCGGATCCGATGCCCGACTCCCACAAGATCGGCGCAAGACTAAGAATTACGGCGGTCACGGTCATTAACTTGGGACGCAACCGCTGGACCGCGCCTTCGATTGTGGCCTGCTCTAGGTCCTCGTCGGTTAAAGTCGTACCTGTGGCGAGCCGGTGTTGAAGCGCCTCGTGCAAGTAAACCACCATCACCACGCCGGTTTCGACCGCGATACCAAACAGCGCGATGTATCCCACCCAGACAGCGACGCTGAAGTTGTAACCGAGCACCCATTGTAGGATGAGTCCGCCAGACATGGCATAGAGGGTCGGGAAGATCAGCACCGCCGCCTCGGCCGCGGACTTGAAGACCATGTAGAGCAACAGAAAGATGACGAAGAACACGATCGGCAGGATAATTTTCAGTCTCTCTTTGGCGTGAAGTTCGAACTCATACTCGCCCGCCCAGCGATAGGTGTACCCTGCTGGCAAATCCAGCTTGCTCCGCAACAACTTGTCTGCTTGGTTCACGAACCCGCCGTAGTCTTTTGTTTTCAAATCGAGATAGA
>PLBX01000108.1 GCA_003135495.1 Acidobacteriaceae bacterium
GTTCTCGTTCACGCCGATACCAGTGTCCACCCCGACCTGCTCAACGCCCGCTTCGCCTATGTCTCCATCTCCCGTGCCAGCCACGAGGCCAGGCTCTTCACCGACGACATTGCAAAACTCGCACCGCAACTCAGAGCCGATGTCTCGAAATCCTCGGCGTTGGAGACCAATCAAGGTTTATCCGTCGCCCAGGGAATGGGGATAGGGCTCTGACACTCCATATAAACTATGTCTTGACTGCCGTCTCGCAATAAGGCATTATCGTCTCATGGCTGACGACAATCGTTTCATGTCAGAGCTGTTTCGTATCGTCAATGGAGCACTTCGTCTCGACATAGACAAAGTGCGAAATTATACCGCATTTCTTGCGGACAAGCTCGAAAAATCCGGTGACAAAGCATCTGCCCTCCGCCTCCGCAAAATGCTTGAGGAAAACGATCTTCNNCGTCCAGCCGGCACGACATTCGCGAAGACATTGCCGGTCGATTCAGAAAGCCGCTTCCCGCTCGTCGAGCGTGTCAACATTAAGGCGATCTCTGAGCCGCCCGTCCTGCTTTCGCAGGAACAGTGGGATGTCCTCAACGAGTTTCTCAGCGTCACTCGAAGTCACGCTCAGGTTGCTGCGCACAGCGCTCCCACGTCGCTAAGCCTGCTGATGTATGGTCCACCGGGAACTGGCAAGAGCCGTCTCGCCCGCCATATCGCGCAGGAGCTTGGCCTCGATCTGTACATCGCGCGCCTCGACGGTCTGATCTCTTCCTTTCTTGGAAGCACATCGAAGAACATTCGTGCGCTCTTCGACTTCGCCTCCAAAACTCCCTGCATCCTCTTTCTCGACGAATTCGACGCCATCGCAAAACTCCGCGGTGATAGCCAGGAGCTAGGTGAACTAAAGCGCGTCGTCAACAGTTTCATCCAGAATCTCGACACTCTTGGGACGCAATCCATTGTAATCGCCGCTACGAACCATCATGAACTGCTGGATTCGGCGATATGGCGTCGCTTCAGCTATCGTCTCGCCCTTGACTATCCTCCCACGGAATTGCGACAGAAAATGTGGGCACAGTTTCTTCGGCCCCTGGAGTTCACGCCCCGTGAAATGGAGTTGCTGACTGATCTGTCCGAAGGATTCACCGGGTCCGACATTCAGGAAGTCTGCCTGCGCCTTCAGCGCCGGCGCACTGCCACGAAGAAAAATCCGTCATTGAAAGAAGCGCTTCCGATAATGCAGAACATGGCCATGGGCGAAGGCGAGGACCGCCGCTTCCTGGCGCGCCTCCGCGGCAAAGACGAACACGCCATGGCCGCGTCGCTTCGGGAGCGTAACGCAAAGTTGTACAGCCACTCGGCTCTCGCCGATCTGTTCGGCGTTTCAAAGGCGACGGCGCACCGATGGGCCACAGGAGCGAAGATCGATGCCTGACGAAAAACGACCGCCCATAAATGAACGGCTGCCAATAAAGCTCATCATGCCCAAACAGGGCAGTGAGCGAAAGGTCACCGGCGGCGGCGGCCCGGCGAAGCCATTACGCACCGTCGATGCCAAGTATCGAACCCGCTTGTCCAATCAGGTCTCCGCGCTTCGCGATGCCATTGTTCCTCAGCTCCAGCAAAGCAAAACCGCCCCTGTCCGCGTAAAGCTCATCCCGACCGCAGTAGCGAAAAGCCACCGGCCGGAAAACCTCTTTTCAGCGGAATCGTGTCCCATCATAGGAGCCGGGCGCCTTGGCGAGTTGTTTATCAAAGCGACGCCTCAAGGCTTGGACCGTCTCACGCATATCATCGAACACAACAAATCTGAACGCATGGCGAAAGAACTCTCGTGCGTTGATGCCATCGAGCCTGTTACTCCCGTTTTCCGTCGTGGCGGCATGGATGCCAGGGATGTACTCCGCCGGAGTCCGCGCGGCGAACATGGATTTATAACGCGCGTTCGCTTGTTCAATTACGGCACTGACAACGACCAGCCCAAACTCGTGGAGGATTTTGAAGCCACCTGCCGTAAGCGAAACATCGTGGTCACCCGGAAGGGATACTCTCCGTCGAGCTTCACTTACCAGATAGAGTGCCGCGATGTTGACGACGTTGAAGCACTTTCACGCGTCATCGGCGTGCGCTCGATTTTGAACATGCCCCTGATCCGCACCATTCAACCGCGCATGTTCAATGCGAAGCCGCTGCCGAAACTCCCGACATCCGGCGATGTAATCGGCGACTTTCCGGTTGTTGTTGTCGTGGACAGTGGCGTATCAGACCAGATTCCGGAACTGAAGAGCTGGATCGTCGGCCGCGATTCGCAGGTCGCCCCGCAGTATCAAAACACGGATCACGGAAGCTTCGTGGCCGGTCTGATTTGCTGGGGAAGTACGCTCAACCCTACTATTGGCGGTCTCGATGACAGCCCGTGTGGCATCTTCGACCTGCAGGTACTTCCCAACCGCGATCCTGCAAAGGGAGACGTGCTCGAACTTCTGGAATCGGAACTTCTTGTTTCCCTTGAAGCATCCCTCAAGGAACATGCCAACAAGTACAAGGTATGGAATCTCTCACTGGGAACCGATGCCGTTTGTTCCCTCGACGAATTCTCCGCCCTCGCGGAAGAACTCGACAATCTTCAGGAAAAATATCAGGTCTCTTTCGTTATCAGCGCCGGCAATTATGATACCCCGCCCCTGCTCGATTTTCCTCGCACCAAGGAACAGCTAAGCGCCGGGAGAATCACGACCCCCGCCGACAGTGTTCTGGGCATCACCGTGGGCGCGGTCTCCCACGTCGATTACAAGAAAAACGGGCCCAAGGAAAATCACCCATCAGCTTTTTCGCGCCATGGTGCTGGGCCTAACTACATAATCAAGCCCGATCTCGTTCACTATGGTGGTTCCTGCTCGACTGACTTTGCGAACATTGCCGGTATCCGTTCAGTGAACGGAACCGGATCTGCGGAAAATATCGGCACCAGCTTTGCCGCACCACTCGTGTCCCGAACGCTCGCACAGATTTATCACCACATCACGCCCACGCCATCGGCTGTGCTGGCGAGAGCCCTTTTGACCCATCACGCGCGCGACCCGCGGACCAAAGAGCGCGTCCCAGACGGCGACGAGAACTTCTTTGGCTTCGGACTGCCCGCCCCCGTGCCGTATTGCCTCGAATGCACACCGCACACCTCCACACTTGTCTTCGATGACGTGCTCAGGCCCGGATACTTCCTCGAATGGAGGGATTTTCCTTATCCGCCGTCCCTTCACCGCGATGGCAAATACTTCGGCGAGATATGGATGACGGTTGCCTTTTCCCCGACGCGCGGTGCGCGCTGGGGCACAGAATATTGTGAAACCCACATTGACGCGCACTTTGGCGTTTACCGCCGACAGAAATCCCGCGAGACAGGGGCTGTCACAACCAAGTTTGTCGGTCTCGTACCTCCCGAGCATAAGAACCCTGGCGTTCTCTACGAGTCCTATCAGGTCGAGAAGCTTCGGAAATGGGCTCCGGTCCGAACCTACTATGGCAATCTGGATGAGAAGGGAGAACGTGGCGACCAGTGGCGCTTGAAACTGCAGCTTCTGACGCGCCACGGCATCGAGGACGAGCAGGCTTTCAAGCCGCAGCCCTTCTCTCTCATCATCACGATTTCTGATCCCGAAAAGAAAGTTCGCGTTTACGACGAGATGGCACAAATAGTACGAAACCGTTTCCAGGCCCAGAATCTCACGGTGCGTGCCGCAGCCCGCATTCGAGCAAAACAATGATCCAACTTTCCGATAGGTGGAGGATACAAATTGATCACACTAACGAAAGCTCAGGTTTTTAAGTACAAGTCTATCGAGGACTCCTCGCCGGTGGAGATCGACGGCGACGTAACCGTACTTGTCGGCAAAAATGAGTC
>PLBX01000058.1 GCA_003135495.1 Acidobacteriaceae bacterium
ACGGGGCGGGCGCGTATCGGCTCCATCCGTTCACCACTGTGGCGTCACGGCGGGACCGTGCACGGGCCGCAGCCACGCTCCTATGATTATGCTTTCCCGAAGAAGAAGCTGCTGGGCGCGCTGCGTTCGGCGCTGGCTTCGAAGTTTGCCGACGGCAAGCTGATGGTTGTGAAGTCGTTTGAGTTGAAAGAAGCGAAGACGAAATTGTTTCAGGAGTCGCTGACCAAGCTGAAGATCGAGGGCACGACGCTTCTGGTCGATAACTCGACGGTCGAGAACAAGAACCTGGCACTCAGTTCGCGGAATATCGATGGACTGGAACTGGTGCGGGCGAATGAAGTGCATCCGTATCACCTGATGCGCTACACGCACGTGATCTTCGCGCAGCCGGCACTGGAGAAGTTGCAGGACTCGCTGAAGAAATCGGCATCGCGGCGTTCACACGAAGCGGAGCCAGCGGAAGAAAAAAAGACGAAAGCAAAGAAGACTCCCGTCCGGCGTACACGTAAAGTCAAAGCGGAGGTGGCCTGATGAAATCCGCGTATCAGATTATTCAGAAGCCGGTGATCACGGAAAAGGGTCTGGGCATTAAAGAGACCCAGAACACGCTGGTGTTTCAAGTGGCACCGAAGGCGACGAAGACGGAGATCAAGCAGGCAGTGCAGTCGATCTTCAAGGTAAAAGTAGATTCGGTGCGCACGGCGAATTATCCGGGAAAAGAGCGGCGGCGGGGGAAGTTTACCGGCTACCGTCCGGATTGGAAGAAGGCATACGTGCGGCTGAAGAGCGGCGAAAAGATGCCGGAGTACGCGCAAAATCTGTAGGGCAGTCGTTAGTCGCTCGTCGTTGGTAGTTGGCAACGACGCCTAGAGGAATCTGGGAAAAGCGAACGACGAACGACCAACGACGAACGACAAAGGCAGTGAGCTGAAACATGGCAATTAAAACTTATCGACCGACAACCCAGACGCTGCGCTATCGCACCTCGGTTACGACCGACGATATTACTTCGTCGAAACCGCACAAGCCGCTGGTTGAGGGGAAACTGCGCACTGGCGGACGGCGCAACTCCGGCGACACGACCATGCGCTTTCGCGGCGGCGGCAATAAGCGCCTGCTGCGCACGATTGATTTCAAGCGCGACAAGCACGGCATTCCGGCGACGGTGACGACGATCGAGTACGATCCGGGACGCTCGGCGCGGATTGCTCTCTTGAGCTACGCCGACGGCGAGAAGCGTTACATCGTGCAGCCCGATGGATTGAAGGTTGGGCAGAAGATTCTGAGTGGTCCCGAGGCTGACATTCTGGTGGGGAACGCGCTCGCGCTGCGGAATATTCCGCCGGGCACGACCATCCACAATATTGAGTTGAAGCCGGGCAAGGGAGCGCAGATGGTGCGCTCGGCGGGCGGTTCGGCGCAGCTGGTCGCAAAAGAAGGCGACTACGGCCTCGTGAAACTGCCTTCGGGCGAGACGCGCAAAGTTCTGCTTGATTGTCTAGCGACGATTGGACAGGTTGGCAATACCGACCACGAAAACGTGACCTGGGGCAAGGCGGGACGAACGCGGTGGGTAGGAAAGCGACCGCATAACCGCGGCGTTTCAATGAACCCGGTCGACCATCCACATGGTGGCGGCGAAGGCAAAACTTCTGGCGGACGCCATCCCGTGACGCCGTGGGGACAGCCGACGCGTGGATACAAGACGCGCAACAACAAGCGCACGGACACGTTTATCGTGAACCGCAGGAAAAAAGGCTAACAAGCTTTTGTAGAGACGCGGCTTGCCGCGTTTCGGCGCTGAGCAACTTTACGGGACAAGGGAGACGCGGCAAGCCGCGTCTCTACAGAGGAAATTATGGCTCGTTCAACAAAAAAAGGACCGTTCGTAGACGCGCATCTGGTGACGAAAGTTGAAGGCATGAATGCGCGCAACGAAAAGAAAGTGCTGCGGACCTGGTCGCGGCGCTCGACGATTATCCCCGAGATGGTGGGACACACGATAGCCGTGCACAACGGAAGAAAATTTATTCCGGTGTATGTGACGGAAAACATGGTGGGACACAAGCTCGGGGAGTTCAGCTTCACCCGCCAGTTCAAGGGCCACTCCATGAAGGCGGCGACGGAGACGGCGGCGAAACCGGCGGGCGCTCCGGGCGGACCGGGCGCGATTAGTGCGCCAAAGGCGTAGAAAACAGCTTCGAGCTTATGAGCTGCGAGCTTAAGGCCGACAGCTAAAGAGCAGAGAGAAATTATGGAATTTCGAGCAGAAGCAAGATACATGCGAGTGTCGCCGCAGAAGGCGCGGCTGGTGCTGAACTTGATCAAAGGGCGGCGTGTGGAAGAAGCGCGAAACACGCTGGCCTTCACCAAAAAGCGGGTGGCGGCGACGGTTGGCAAACTGCTGCAGTCGGCGATCGATAATGCGAACTTCCTGAGCACGGAAAAGGGCCTGGATGTTGAGCTCGACAATTTGTATGTGAAGTCCGCAGTCGCGAACGATGGTCCGAGGATGAAGCGTATTCGTCCGGCACCGATGGGACGCGCTTACCACTACGTGCGGCGCATTGCGCATCTGGAGATTGTGCTGGCGGAACGGAATCGGAACGGAGCGGCGGTCGGGACGGGCGGCGAGCAGACAACGAGGCATGCGGCTCCGGCTAGACCGAAGGCAAAAGTTAAGGCTAAGAGCAAGGCACCGGCTAAGAAGAAGGCGGTTGGCAAGAAAGCGACTGCGAAGAAGTAAGAATTCGCTTTTCGCTATTCGCTGTTCGCAACGACCAAAGCGAATAGCGGTCAGCGAATCGCTAACAGCGAACAGCCAAAGATTTTGTACTGCGAGATTTTTAGGAGCAACGATGGGACAGAAAGTACATCCTTACGGATTTCGGCTTGGCTATACGAAGCCGTGGAAGTCGCGCTGGTTTGTCGAGAAGGATTACGACAAGCTTCTGCTTGAAGACTACAGGCTCAAGACCGAGCTGAAGGAAAAGCTCAAGTCGGCGGGCGTGAGTTCGGTCGAGATCGAGCGTCCGGGCAACAAGCTGCGCATCATTATCAAGACGGCGCGTCCGGGAATCATTATTGGACGCAAGGGCGCGGAAATTGACAAGCTGAAACAGGACCTGCAGAAGAAAACGACGCGCGAAGTTCATGTCGATATTCAAGAAGTGCACAAGCCTGAGCTCGATGCGCAACTGGTCTCGGAATCGATCGCGCTGCAACTCGAAAAGCGAGTGGGCTTTCGCCGGGCAATGCGCAAGTCGGTGGATTCGGCGCTGCGCTTTGGATGCAAGGGCATTAAAGTCCGCGTGAGCGGCCGGTTGAATGGAAATGAAATCGCGCGCTCGGAGTGGTATCTGCAGGGGCGGTT
>PLBX01000195.1:0-3664 GCA_003135495.1 Acidobacteriaceae bacterium
CCCTTCGGATCCCAGAAAAGATTTTTGCCGCCTTTGCTGATCGAAACATTGGTATGCATGCCGCTGCCGTTGACGCCCACCACTGGCTTCGGCAGGAAGCATGCGGTCAATCCCATTTTGCGGGCGACTTGCCGGCAGATCAGTTTGTACAACTGAATCTGATCCGCCGCCGCCACCACTTCGGCATAGTTGTAATTAATCTCGAACTGCGAAGGCGCGACTTCGGGATGATCCTTTTCATTCTGGAATCCCATGGCGCGCTGCACTTCGGCGGTCGTGTCAATAAAGTGGCGCAGCGGATCGCCGGGCAGCGAATGGTAATAGCCGCCGGTATTCACGTATTCGAATTTGCCGGTCTCGTGGTAGGTGCGCTCGGCGTCCGACCCTTGAAATAGAAAGCCTTCAATCTCGTTGGCCGCGTTCAGGGTGTAGCCCTGCTTTTTATTCAAATCGCCAGCGAAACTTTTGAGGACGCCGCGCATGTCCGCCGAATAAGGCTCTCCTCCCTTATCGATGACCTCGCCAAACACCAGCATTTTGCCCGGCCCAAACACGTCGGCCGGTCCCCAGTAAAAAGCGCTCCAGTCGATGCCGAGGCGCAGGTCGCTCTCGCGCTGCGCCGTAAAGCCGCGAATCGACGAGCCGTCAAAAGTCAGGTTGTCGTAACTTTTCAGGAGAAACTTTTTGTCGTAATCGAGCATGTGCAGACGGCCTTCCAGGTCGCTGAACATCACGGTCACAGCCTTAATGCGCGATTCGTCCGAGAGATACTTCAGCCGCTCTTCCTGAATCTTGTGCGGAGCCACGCGGTCGAGCCGCAGCTTCTTCGCCTTGAGATTCAGCTCTTCCAGTTCGTCGTAAGGGATCGCCAGAAAATTGCGCAGTTCAGTAGACATGCCTCTCCTTATGGATGTGGTATCGATGCCGTGCCGATAAATCGATTAAACGATTGTATTTGAACGGGGGATAACGTCACAGGCTATCCTGTCAGGCGCGGGTAGACAAATAGAAATCGGTTATAGGGGGGATTAGGGGAAGTTTATCGGAGATGTTGATTCGTGCATGCCTCCGTATGAAGGCCAATAAGCGGCGGCTCATTGGCCGTGACAATGATTCCGACGAGCTACGGTTGGTACACCCACAGGTCATTGAAGGCGCCCGAGAGGCGTAAGTCTGGCAAAACGCGGGCGGGGGCGCCCGCGCCACACTCACCCGCTCCACACTTAATCGGGGCTACTCCTGGATGGTGTAGATTCTCATCTCTGCGGCTTGACCGCCGCGATAGGGGACGGCCAGGAAGAAGCGGTGGGTGTCTTTTTTCTGGCGTCCGAAATAGCCGGCGGTGCGGCCTCCTAAGGCGGTGGGGATTTTGGTGAGAAGGCGATAGTGATCGGGGTCCTTCATTTGGAAGACGTAAATGAAACCTTCGCCGCCAGGCACGTAAACGCGCTTGTGCTCAGCGTCAAAATAAAGATCGTCGGTATCCTCGGCGCTGGGCAACGCTGCGATCATGCGGCCTGAAGTGGTGTCGAATACGGCGAGGCGCGCGGGTTCGCGGATGCCGACGAACAGGCGATGATCGGCTTCGTCGAGTGCCATCGGAAAATTCTTCCGCAGGCCGGTGAGAGGCCAGCGCGTGATCTGCTTGGTTTGCCGGTTAATCACGGCGATCTGTTTCAAGTCTGGGATGTTGACATAAATATTTGGCCCGGAAGTTTCGAGCTGAAAGGATTCGGGTTCGCCGCCAAGTTTGTATTCCTCATCGAGNNCGCTGATTGGTCATGGCATCGACGGCGGCAATGGCTCCAGACTTCTCGCCGTCGCCGCAGCCAACATATACGCGCTTGGTGGCGGCGTCGTAACGCAAATTGTCAGCTCCTCCTTCGAAGTCGAGGGTGGTGATGAGATCAAAAGAATTTCCGTCATAGATGTAGAGCTTGCCTTGAGCGCTGGCGACGAAAAGTTTATGCGCCTCCGGCGAAAACGCGACACCCTGAGGATTTGGAATGCCGGTGATGGTGTGCTCGACGACCCCGCCGAAGAGATTGATTACTTCGACCGTGTTATTGCCCAGCGCGGAAATGAATACGCGGCCCTGACCGGAGGCGAAATGATCGAAGCGGCCCTTCACGCCGTCCATGGAAACTGCGCCGGAAAGGACGAGGGGGCGTCCGGAGGCGGTTGTTGTGGCGCTTTGTTGCGCAGCTTTGGGAGCGTGTTTCGGGGAGGTGGTTTTTTCGGCATCTTGCTGAGCAACGGTTAGCGTCGTAAATGAGATGAGGGCGAGGGCAAGAATTGGAAATCTGGTCATATTTGTCGTTTCTCTTTTTTCTTTCACTTTCTTTTTAATAGTCTCGAATAAGTTTCTTTATTTTAATAGCTTCATTGAATCGCGGATCTGAAATTTGCTGATGCGGCTATCTTNNCTATTTGTTTTCGATTCTTTGCAGGCGAAATAATAACGTACCCCAGCCTAGTTTGGCGCGCATTTGTACTGGAGTGTGCGCGGCGTCGTCGGAATACCAGACCCAGACTTTGCCCTTCGATTGCAGGGATCCGGAGATGGCTTCGGCGGTGACCATCACGGCGGAGAAGGTTCCGGCGGGGACTTTGATTTGCTCGAGCTTGTCTACGGTGGCGTGGACGACGGCTGACTTTCCGTCGCTCACGGGAAAGTCGTACGTCGCTCCTGGACGCAGCGGCAGCGATTGCACGTAAAAAAAGCCGGTTAGGATATCGGTGACGCAGCCGGGAATATCGGTTTCTACATGCTTCATCTCGGTGGTTTTTATGTTTCTCTCGTCCATCTTGCTTTTCTTTGCCGCGTAATCAAACTGAATTTTTGTCTCGCGTTTGTGGGAGCCTTCTTCGCTGTGCTTGACGATGGAGTGCGAGCAAAAAGTCTGCGGATCGAAGTGCGATTCGAAGCGGTCGCGCACGGGAAAGATGACGTTGAGAGCTCCAACGGAGTCGGCGCTGGCGACGACGCGGCGGTCGTTACCCAAGGATTCCATTCGGATTACTCCGGTGCCCGCGGTCAGCATGTGCCACTCGGCGGAGTAGACATAGCTTCGTCCGTCAGGAAAGGGATAGTTGGGGCGAGGCGGAATGATTTGCGGCGTACTCGAACTGATGGACGATGTCGGCGGTGCAGTTTGTGCGGCTAGTATGGTCGCGATCAGCAACGCGGTCAGGAACGCGATCAGGAATATGGGAAGCGAAATGCGGGCCAGCTCTTTTGCAGGGCCTCTGGCGACGGTCACCATGACTAACGGCAGACTACCATAACCGCTGGAGATCAGCGCGAGCCTAGCGGGATAGGATCAGCAGCTTGGCGATGAGAATGGCGAGCAGGACGGCGCATCCGATGCTGGCCTCATATTCGCGATGTTTCCAGTAGCGCGCGGAATCGTATGCGGCTTGCTGGTTGCCATAGCGCGTAAGGCGCGGGAGCATTCGCGTGACGTGGCGAGCATAATCGTCGTAGCCGGGGAAAGTTTGACGCAGGTAACGCTCTTCTGCGGCGATAACGGGAATGTAGATCACGGCAAACATGAGGAGCATGATGGCGACGATCCACCAGTTGCGGGCGGCGATGGCAAATCCCGCAGCCAGGAAGAGCGAGCCCAGGTATAGAGGATTGCGGGTGTACGCGTAAGGGCCG
>PLBX01000195.1:3717-4781 GCA_003135495.1 Acidobacteriaceae bacterium
GTTTGCGTGGCCTTGAGTGAATTCGGCTCGGGTTGTGAAACGTCGGTCATCCGTTCTAGTGTTCTAGCCGTTTTTTCTATTCGTTTTTTGCGAGGAGATTATTTGGCGAGTACGATTCGCCGCGATCGCGCTGCAATAGGTTACGAGCCGCAGCTACGACTTCGGCGACTGTGATTTCGAGCAATCCTTGTTCGGGTTCGCTGTGGCGAGTGTGGTCGGTGACGCTGCTGTGGTTGCGAAGGACGATGGATTGAGTGCCGTAGGGACCGTTTCGGACGGGATTTGTGGGGCCGAAAATTGCTACCGCTGGAATTTTCAGGGCTGCGGCAAGATGAAGCGGACCAGTGTCTCCGCCGATGAAGAGGCTGGAGCGGCGGGTTAGAGCGATCAACTCGGAAATTGAGCAGGTGATTTTTTTAGCTGCGTCTGCGCTGGTGTTTTCTACGGCGGTCGCCAAATCGTCTTCTCCTGGGCCGTAGTTTACTAGCGAAGTGATTCCATCTTTAGTTAGTTCTCGAGCGACTTCGCCGTAACGCTCGGCTGGCCAACGTTTCGCTCCCCAGCCTGCGCCGGGATTGAGGATGGCGAATTTATTTATGTCCGCGAGTGTTGCAGTGATTTTTGTTTCGGCGTCGGGATCGACGGGAAATACTGAATCGCATTTTGCTGGAACGGCGGGCGCGACTGCACGGGCGAGTGCGAAGGCCTGTTCGACGACGTGAGCGTGGTTGTCGGTCAGTATTTTTCGAGTGTAGAGCATGCTGGCGNNCGTTTTCGCGAGGCTGAGCGCTGCCGAAAATTATGGGCGCTCCCGACCAGCGTGCGAGCAGCGCAGAGCGGACGGCGCCTTGGAAATCGATGACCGCGTCATATTGAATTCCGCGTAATTGACTTAAGCCAACGGCCATTTGCTGCCAGCTATTGAACGAGAACGGCGCTCGCCGCCATTCGGTTGTGTTGACGGTGTGAACGCGGTCGATGAGTGGACGTTGCGGCGAGCGCGGGCCTGATCGCGGATAACGCAAGGTGCATAGCAGTTCGGCCCAGCGTTCTTCGATCAGCCA
>PLBX01000383.1 GCA_003135495.1 Acidobacteriaceae bacterium
AAGAGGAATACCACGGCGACGTGACCCTTCGCTACGCGCTGGCCCTTTCGCTGAATAACGCGACTGTCAAACTGGCGGAAGAAGTGGGCTATGACAAAGTGGCGGAACTGGCGAAGTCTGCCGGAATCGCATCGGTAAAGGCTACTCCCGCAATGGCGCTTGGAGCCTACGATGCGACTCCTGTCGATATGACGGCCGCCTACACCACCTTTGCGAACGGCGGGCTGCGGCTTTCGCCGGTTTTCGTCAATTCAGTGCGGAATTCCAAAGGCGACGTGATCGTCAATTTTGGCGCGGAAAAGAAACAAGTATTGGATCCGCGGGTTGCGTTCGTTATGACGACCATGCTCGAAGGAGTTGTAAACTTCGGCACCGCCTATGGCGTGCGCACGCGGGGATTCACCGCCCCGGCAGCCGGCAAGACTGGCAGCTCCCACGACGGGTGGTTTGCAGGCTACACCAGCAATCTGCTGTGCATTGTTTGGGTAGGATATGACGATTATAGCGATCTGCGACTAAGCGGCGCGCAGACGGCCGCTCCGATCTGGGCCGAGTTCATGAAGAAGGCTGTCGCTCTGCCAGAGTATTCCGATGCCAAGCCTTTTAGCCAACCGCAAGGCGTGATCGATGTGCAACTGGATAAGATTACCAACCGTCTTGCCACGCCTTCGTGTCCTGACGATTACACCATCGCCTTCGTGGCGGGCACCGAGCCGCGCGACAACTGCGACCAGGGAACCGGTGGAGTGAAAGGATTCTTCTCTCGTATTTTCGGCGGGAGTTCAGAGAAGGCCTTGCCGCCTCCAGTGATCGGCGGGACCCCGCCCTCCACCGATGGTGCCCAAAATACGGGCAACAATAATAGTAATAGTAATGACGATGAGGCGAAGAAAAAGAAAGGATTCTTCGGCAAAATCGTTGGTGCGTTTAAGGGAGATAGCGGATCCCAAAAGAACGACGCTTCTCAAACGCCGCCCCCACCGCCTAAGACCACCAACGGCACTTCGCCGCCCCAGTAGTACCCAGTAGCAATCGCCCGTTTGGCGGAGTATTATCGGCAGTATTAGGGGTCAGTTCCACGGGTCGGCCGGGGGTGGGATATGTTTTCCTGGGTCCGCGTCAGGTTCGCTTCACTTCCCTTCTTCTCTCTAGTTTTCTTCCTATGCGCCTTGTGCGCATCTTCCTCGCAGGCGCAGAGCAGCGAACAGGTTGAAGTCGGACCACCGCCTCTGCATCGCGTCGATCCACCTGCCGCGAGTGCATCACCAGACGAGCTTGAACGGCGGGGCGACGAACTGCGCGTGGAAAAGAATTTCCTCGACGCCGTTGACTATTATCAATCGGCGCTGAAAGGCGCGACTAGCACCGCTTCCCTGTTCAATAAAATCGGGATCTGCCAGTTGATGACGCAGCGCTACAAGGAAGCGAAGAAAAGTTTTGAGCGCTCCATTAAGGCGGATCGCCAACATGCCGACGCCTACAATAATCTCGGGGTTATTTATTACCAGGCCCGCAGCTACGGCGCAGCCATCCGGCATTACGAAAAAGCGATCGCCTTAAGAGACGATGCGGCGTCGTACTACAGCAATCTGGGCGCCGCGTATTTCGGTAAAAAGCAATTCGAGAAAGCCATTCTGAATTATTCCAAAGCAGTGCAACTCGACCCGGACGTGTTTGAGCGGAGTTCACATGCTGGAGTCATGGCGCAGCTCCCATCGCCTGAAGACCGCGCCCACTACGACTATGTGCTGGCTAAACTCTATGCCCGGACGGGTGTACCTGAGCGCTCCCTGCATTACCTGAAGAAGGCCATGGAAGAGGGTTATAAGGGCATCAATAACGTCTATAAAGACGATGAGTTCAGCAGCCTGAGGAAAGATCCGCGCTTTGCGGAATTAATGGGAGCAAAAACCCTGGCAATTCCCAATTAGCCCGGCGCACCAAAAGAATCTTGAAAAAAATTGCAGTACGGCGAAACTTCTGTGATGGTCATGGGTTTTGACCATTACTGCTCCTGAAAACAACAGGGTGAGTAGGGAGAAAATAGAACACCCGCCGGTTGCAAACCCGAGCACGCCCCAAGCATGTAACCGGCGGGTGATTAGATTTGCGATGCCCCTTGTCGAATAACGTTTAATAAACGTTGAATAAACCAATTTCAGTAAAACAATATTTTACTGTTCGTTTTCAGCTTCTTTCCGAAATATATTCTTCAACCGCCTGCTTCCATTTTCCTTGCGCCTTCAAAATATATTCGACCGCGTCGCGAGCAGCACCGTCCCCGCCAGCGTGAGGAGTTATCCAGTGAGCTTCCGCTTTGACCTCAGGACGCGCATTTTTCACCGCGATGGCTAGTCCGCATTTACGCATTGCCGGAAGGTCGATGACATCGTCGCCCACGAACGCCACCTCTGCGGCACTGATTCCGTCTCTCCTTATAATCTCGTTAAACACCGACCCCTTGTCCTGAATACCCTGGTGCACGTGATCGATCTTAAGGTCGCGCGCGCGCAAGGCGACGGTTTCGGAGATCCGCTTGGTAATAATTCCCGTCTTGATGCCCGCAAGGCGGCAGAACGAAATCGCAGTGCCGTCATGAGCGTGAAACCCCTTGGCCTCGATCAAAGTTGCGCTATGAAGCCCAAAGCCCCCCTGCCCGCCATGCTGCGCCGACCTTTCGAGCACGCTGGGTTGGGCGCCAGCCTGGGAACCTGCAGGCGCGGGAAATATCCATATTTTGCCGTCAGTAAGAACACCGTCGACATCGAAGATTATGAGTTTAATTTTACGAGCACGAGCAGTGGCGGATGGTTTGGGCATCGCCGAGATTCTAGCAGGCTGCAGCCGCAGCTGCCCTCGCCCGTCGAAGCCGAGCGCGGGCCAGGCCTCGGCCGCCAGCACGGCGCGGCAAGCCTTGAAGTCTTGCCGTAAGTCGGGTCTCTCTCTCTACACCATTCGATGCAGACGCTCGCGGGCCTCTACCCGAGAGTCTTCGCCCTTGCAGCAACCGGCCAGGTGAGCGATTTGGAACAGACACTCAAATTCTTTCGGAATAACATCGTTTGGTTTCACCTGGATGCTCCAAGTTCTCACGCCGGAGCCCGAAAGCCGCGAGGGTTCGACACCAGAATCGGAAGCAGAATCAAATCCCAAGCGAAATTTCACACCGCCGCAAGGCGGGAATCTTTCGGAGGATTCCATGAAGAGAGTATTTCTGCTGATGGTTATACCGGCCCTGCTGGTCGCGCTGGGTCTTGCCCAGACCCCCGCCCCGAGCGTCAATACAGACCAGACCACCATTAAGGGTTGCCTGGGTGGCTCTGACGGTAGCTACACCGTTGCGGAAGACAACACCGACAAGATTTTCAAGATCACTACCAGC
>PLBX01000534.1 GCA_003135495.1 Acidobacteriaceae bacterium
GGACTGTCGATCAGCCGGTCCATCATTGAGTCCCACGGTGGCCGCTTATGGGCCGCTGCCAACTCTGAGCGGGGAGCGACCTTCCAATTCACCCTGCCGAGCGACGTCGAGGCGGGGTAAGCTTCCGCAGGACCCGATCGTATAGGCCCGGTCGTTTGATCTAAATCCTAATTAGTTTTTTGGTGGAGATGTTTCTCAAATGACGAAAGTTTTTTGGGTCGATCCGCGCAGCGTGTGGCGATAAGCAGCTTGGGTTTAGATGTTTCGATTTAGAATATAGAGATGGCGGATTCACTCTATTTGAGCCTGTGGTTTCCTACTTTTGAGGGGCCTGAGATTCTGACACGCTCCGTCAGTGTCCTTCGGCAAATTCCTTTTTCTGCGGCACGAGAGGGCGTGACATACTCTGCGATACAGCCGGTTTCGTGGAATGAGCCGACCATTCTTGAGCGGCGGTATCGGCCTGGGGTTGCGCCGGAAGAAGCGGTGGCGGAGGTTGCGGAATTCCTGCACGACGATTACGCCTACGTCTTCGAAGCGTACTGGGATTTGTGGACTCCTCCAGAAGGCGCGGACAAGTGGGTGCTGGAGCCTTCGCTCGTGCGTTTAACAGCGCAAGGAATGGAATTCGAAGAGCGCGCAGCGGAGCAGAGTGGCCACATTCAAATTGATTTTGGATTGGATACTTCATTTCTGCACGAAGAAGTTGAGTTTACTGCCGAGGCCGAGCGCAACATTCGAAGCAACGTGCAAAAACTTGTGGAGTTTACTGCCGCTGCGGAAAAAAATGCGGGAGCTACAGGCCGGTTGCTGTGGTCCGAATCCGAAGAGAATCTGGCTCAGAAATTAATTAACCGGCTGCAGCGTGTTCAATAACAGTAAAAGCTAGTGTGGGGACGGGCGCCCCGCCCGTCCAGACCGAGCAAGAGTTCGGCGGCTGCCAAACTGCATAACGACTTTATCGATCGCCAGAAAAATCCGGCTCACAAAACCCTTCTCTACTTCGTCCTTCCCGCTTCCCCTTGGAGCTTTTCACTGGCCGCTGCTTGGGCTGCAGCGAGCCTTGCGGTTAGAACGCGGAATGGCGAGCATGAGACGTAATCCATTCCTACTTTGTGGCAGAATTCCACCGACGATGGATCGCCCCCATGCTCGCCGCAGATTCCTACTTCCAGCTTCGGGCGCGTTTTGCGGCCGCGTTCGATTCCGATTCGCACTAGTTCGCCAACGCCGTCCTGATCGATTGATGCAAATGGGTCCTGCTTCAGGATGCCTTCCGCCAGATACGTTGGCAGAATCTTATTTACGTCGTCACGCGAGAAGCCGAAGGTGGTTTGCGTAAGATCGTTTGTGCCAAAGGAGAAGAACTCGGCTTCCTTGGCGATCTCGTCCGCAACCAGGCAGGCGCGAGGCAGCTCAATCATGGTGCCCACTAGATAATGCACGTGCCTTCCCTTCTCTTTAAATACTTCTTCGGCTACGCGACGGACAATCGCCCCCTGATTCGCCATCTCTTTCACAGTCGAGATTAGCGGGATCATAACCTCCGCATGGGTTTTGATGCCTAGCTTGTCGACGGCTACGACGGCTTCAAAGATTGCGCGCGACTGCATCTCGGTAATTTCAGGGTACGTAATTCCGAGCCGGCATCCGCGGTGGCCGAGCATGGGGTTGAACTCATGCAGTTCCTCAACCCGGGCCAGCAGCACTGAGAGAATTTTCTTGAGATCGCCGGCTCCCTTGGCTCCGTACTCGCGATACTCTGCGACCAGTTCTTTCTTTTGCTTCGGACTGGCACTGGACAAGCTGGCGATGTCGACCATGAGTTTCTCGCGCTTCGGCAGAAATTCGTGCAGCGGCGGATCGAGCAGGCGAATAGTTACTGGCAAGCCTTCCATTGCTTTAAACAGGCCAATGAAATCGGCGCGCTGCATGGGCAGCAGTTTCTTGAGCGCAGCGCGGCGGTCTTTTTCGTTGTCGGTGAGAATCATGGCGCGCATATGCGGGATGCGATCCTGGGCAAAAAACATGTGCTCGGTGCGGCACAGTCCGATGCCCTCGGCGCCGAACTCGCGCGCCTTCTTGGCATCGCGCGGGATGTCCGCGTTGGCCCGCACTCCCATCGTTCGGTAAGGTTCCACCCAACTCATGAACTGCGCGAGTTTTGCCAGATTCTCCGGGTCTGGAGGGAGCAGCTTCTTCTTGCCCCTCAACACCCGGCCGGTAGAGCCGTCGATCGTAATCCAGTCGCCTTCTTTGAAGACTTGTCCCCGCGCCCGCATCTGGAGTGCTCTTTCGTCGACCGCAATCTCACCCGCTCCCGCAACGCAGCTTTTGCCCATGCCCCGAGTCACCACAGCCGCGTGACTCGTCATACCGCCCTGCGAAGTCAGGATGCCCACAGCTACTTCCATACCGTGGATATCTTCCGGAGTGGTTTCGGCGCGAACCAGGATCACGGGATTCTTCTCGGCGCCGTGTCCAGCCTTTTTAACTGCATCGTCGGCGGTAAAGACGATTTGACCGACGACTGCTCCAGGGGAAGCCGGCAAGCCCTTCGAGGTCAGAATGTCCTCGATCCTAACTTCTTTTTCATCCAGGCGCGCCACGTAAAAATCTACGACTTGGTTGGGATCGAGACGGAAGATCGCAGTCTCCTTGGTTATGAGACCTTCTTCCACCATCTGCATGGCTACGCGAACCGCAGCAAGTCCCGTTCGCTTGCCATTGCGCGTTTGCAGCATCCAAAGCTTGCCTTCCTGGATTGTGAACTCGAAATCCTGCATGTCGCGGTAGTGCTTCTCCATACGAGTGGTTATGTCGCGGAGCTGGTTGTAGACATCAGGCATGATTTTCTCGAGCTCCACTATCGGGACCGGAGTACGCACTCCCGAAACCACGTCTTCACCCTGTGCATTCAGCAAGAACTCGCCATAAAACACCTTGTCGCCGTTCGCCGGATTCCGCGTGAAGCCGACACCCGTGCCGCTGGTTTCGCCGAGGTTGCCGAAGACCATGATCTGCACATTGACAGCGGTGCCGAGCATGTCATCGATATCGTTAATGCGACGGTATGTCTTTGCGCGGTCGTTCAGCCACGAACGGAAAACGGCATCTCGCGCCATGATCAGTTGTTCATTGGCATCTTGCGGGAAGTCGCGATGGGCATGCTTCTTGACTGCTTTCTTATACTCCGAGACGACCTCTTGCAGCGCCTGAGCGTCGAGGCCCGTATCAAACTTGGTTTTCCTCTGTTTCTTTTTGGCGTCGAAAATCGCGTCGAACACCTTTTTGTCGATGTCGAGTACGACGTTTCCAAACATCTGGATCAAGCGCCGGTACGAGTCATACGCGAAACGCGGGTTGTTCTTACTCTTAGCCAGAGCCTCAACGCTTCGGTCGTTCAGTCCCAGATTGAGGATCGTGTCCATCATGCCGGGCATGGAGAACTTCGCGCCGGAGCGCACACTCACCAGCAACGGATTGTCGCCCTCGCCGAGTTTTTGCCCTTGGAGGCTTTCCAGCTTTGTGAGGGCTTCCTGCATCTGGCGGTCAACGTCTTTCGAGACCGCGTTGTGGCGCATGTACTCGCGGCAGGCTTCGGTCTGGATGGTGAAACCCGGCGGCACGGGAAGGCCATCATTCGTCATCTCGGCGAGACCGGCGCCCTTGCCGCCGAGAACGTCTTTCATTTTTCCATTACCGTCGGCCTTGCCGCCGCCGAAAAAATACACATACTTAGTACTGCTAGGTTTGGTGGTGTCAGATTGTTTTTCGCTTTTCTTCGCTTCGAACGTCGCGGCATCTGGAAGGGTCGTTGTTGCCATATGTGGGTCCTCTATTTCTATTTCGGAGATTCTTTGCCTTCAGTCACGATCTCGGAAAAATCGGCGATCGTGGAAAATTCCTTAACGATGGATTGCAAGAGAGCCAGACGATTCGCGCGCAGATCGTCGTCGTCGACCATCACCATTACTTTGTCGAAAAATTTGTCGATTGCGGGGCGAAGCTTTCCGATCTCTAGCAGAGCTGCTTCATAATCATGCGCCGCGCGCAGTTTCTCTACTCTTGCTACAGTCTGCGGAATTAACGCGGCAAGCTCCTTTTCAGAATCTTCCTTCAAACCCGAAGAGTCAACCCGTATCGCTATAACATTTGTCTTTTCAGCCGCTTGACGAAGAATATTCTTCATTCGCTTGAATGCGACGGAGATCGATTTGAAATCCTCGGAGCCGCGCACTTTACTCAGTGCTTCGGCTCGAGCGGTGGCATCGACAACGTCGTCGGAATCCACGGCGAGGACGGCGCTGACCACGTCATACGCATAGCCACGCGCATCCTTCAAGTAAAACTCTAAGCGCTCGCGGAAGAAGCTGCGCACTGCCTCTGCGTATGCGGTGTTGGAGAATTTTTTCTCGGCCTCGGATCCTTTATAACGAAGGCGCGCATCGGACATGATCTCAGAGACACGCAAAGGAAATTTGTGCTCGGCAATCGTCTTCACGATTCCGTTGGCCTGCCGGCGCAGCGCGAAGGGATCTTTCGATCCACTTGGGACTAAACCCAGAGCGAACATTCCGGCGATGGAATCAGCCTTGTCGGCGATGGAAAGAATCGCGCCCTCAACTGTGGCCGGCGCGCTATCCTCCATCGACTCGGGCTTGTAATGATCGTAGATGGTGCGCGAAATTGCCAACTGCACGTCGGGCTTCAGGTCATCATCAAGGTGCTGCACGCGGGCGTAGAGGCCGCCGACAATTCCCTGCAGTTCAGTGAACTCCTTGACCAGTTCCGTAGTTAAATCTGCCTTCGCTAAAACCGCGGCTTTATGGATTACTCCTGGCCGAACCGCAACGCCATTCTGCTTTACGATCTCAGCAAGGCGGCTGGCGATGCGTTGCACCCGCAGAGTTTTCTGGTAATAACTGCCAAGATCTTTTTGAAAAGTGACGTTGCGCAGCAAATTGACGCGCTGGCGCAGCGTTTGCTTCTGATCGGTCTGCCAAAAAAAGCGGGCATCGTTGAAGCGAGCGCGCAAGACGCGCTCATTGCCGTGGCGAATCAAACCATCCGTGTCGGTATCCGTGTTGAGGACGGCAAGAAAATGGGGCAGCAGCTTTCCGTTCGCATCTTCGATGGCAAAATATTTTTGATGGTCGCGCATTACCGTGACCAGCACTTCTTCGGGCAGATCGAGAAACTCAGGATCGAAGCTGCCGAGAATCACCGAAGGAAATTCCGTGAGGTTGACGACGGTTGCGACGAGCGGCTTGTCTTCGCGCCAGCGTGCGCCCGGGATGGTGCGCGTGGCCGCATCCAGCGCTTTGCGAATGACGTGCTCCCGCTCCGGAGCACCTAGAACTTTCGCCGTGCGCAGCGTCTCAACGAAAGCACTGGGCTTGGAGATGGCGACTGCGCCGCCACTGATGATGCGATGGCCGCGAGACATTTTGCCGGCGGCAAGGCCGAAAACTTCAAGCGGCACAACTTGCTCATCGAGCATCGCCACCAGCCAGCGCACCGGACGAACGAATACTTCTCCGCGCTTCCGCCAGTACATATTCTTCGGCCAGTAGAGGGTCGAGATTTCCTTGGGAAGAGATTCGGCGAGAATCTCACCGGCAGTGCGGCCTTTGCGCGTCACCGTTGCTGCCAGATATTCGCCCTTGGGAGTGGCGATCTTTTCCAGCCTGCCAACATCGATTCCGACCTTCTTCGCGAAGGCGTGCGCGGCGGGTGTCGGCTGCCCATCTTTATATGCAATTTGCGCGGACGGTCCGTTTACCTGTTCGGTGAGATCCGGCTGAGTCGACGGAACGCCGAAAGCGAGAATGACCAACCGGCGCGGCGTGTCGAGATGCGAAATCGCGCCCGAGGGTTCGAGACGCTCACGCTGCAACAGAGTGCTCACCCGCTCTCGCAATTCGCGAGACGCGGCATCAATCATTCTGGCCGGAATTTCTTCGCATCCGATTTCTAGTAGGAGGTCAGGCATTCAATCGCCTATGCTTTCATAATTCCAAACGCTTGCATGTGAGCAAGATCACACAATGCATTTTTATCCACGCAAAAGCTTTTACCACAGAGGACGCTGGGAGTTCACAAAGGACACTGGGTTTTTATCCTACTGGAATTAACTTGCCCTTCTTCTCTTTGACGGCTGATTTTGGAACTTCGACGTCCTTTTCACTTTTCTTTTCACTTTTTTTTCCACTTCCGTATTGCTGGTCCATCCAGGCTTTCGCAATTCCGACGGCTAAGGCCCGTACACGCGCGATTACGCCGACACGCTCGGTCACTGAGATCGCTCCCCGCGCGTCCAGAATATTAAAGTAATGCGAGCACTTCAGGCATAAGTCGTAAGCGCCGAGCAAGGGGAAGCGCGCCTTCTCGCGCACGATGCCGTCCTCTTCACTCTTATCTTTACTCAAGGAAGTGTAACGATCGAGCAGTGCCTTGCACTCCGCTTCGCAAAGTTCGAAATGCTTCCACGCGCTCTGCACGTCAGCGGCTTCGAAGTTATATACCGAGAATTGCTGCTCGTCGGCGAGACGCACGTCGCCATATTTCACTTCCCTGCCCGTCTCCGGATCACGCGCCCACACGATGTCGTAGATGGAATCCACATCCTGCAGAAAAGCGCAGAGCCGCTCCAGGCCATAAGTGAGTTCAGCAGAGATAGGGTCGAGATCGACGCCGCCGCACTGCTGGAAGTAGGTAAACTGCGTGACCTCGAGGCCGTCGAGCATCACCTGCCATCCAATGCCCCACGCGCCGAGCGTCGGCGACTCCCAGTTATCCTCCTCGAACTTTATGTCGTGCTGGCGGAGATCGATGCCGATCGCAGCGAGAGATTCGAGATAGAGTTCCTGCACATTTTCCGGCGGCGGCTTCAGGATGACCTGCAATTGCAAGTGCTTGAACAGGCGATTGGGATTCTCGCCATAACGCCCGTCAGCCGGACGCCGCGAGGGCTGCACGTATGCGACCTTATATGGATTGGGCCCGAGCACGCGCAGAAATGTCTCCGGAGCCATGGTCCCGGCGCCGACTTCAACATCGTAGGGCTGCTGGATCACGGCTCCACGCTCAGCGTAGAAAGCCTGCAGCTTTAGGATTAGCTGCTGGAAAGTCAGCGAATTGGAGTCAGTTGGAGTCAAAGTTTTTCGCGAACTCGAAGTTTAATTAGCGATTGTAACGGAAGTGAGCCAACGTGGGGCGTCTCGGTCCGCACCTCATGGGACTCGGAACATTACCTGCGCTCTGTAGGGACGCGGTTTCCCGTCGTCAGAGAGGGACTTGAAGCGCCACTTGCCAATGGCCTGAAAGGAAAGGGCGTAAAGTTCGTGCGGGCCGTCACTCGCGATTATCGCGATTACGTTCCCCGCCTCATCAACGGCAACGGAAAAAGTGTAGGTGGAACCCGATGGCGCCACTCCTGTTGGAAAACTCGGTTCCACACTGGTGGAGGCCAGTTTCCGCGCCTCCGCATCGGTCAAGGGAGCGGGCGGCCCATAAGCCCGTGTATTGAAATCGAAATTCAAAACGCCCTCGGTTTGAACGGGCGCCCCGTCTTGCAGAGTTGGTTTGAACTTCCATTTCATGATCTGCCGGCGCGCGGAATCATCCGCTCGTTCAATCGCGACGCTCAACGGAAGAACCTCGGCAACTTGTCCCGATCGGTTTATAGACACGTAGTAACTAGTCTTCCCCGATGTAGCACCATCCAGCACCTGCGGCCAAATGATATCGAGCGGTTGCAATGGAAGGTTGCGCAGTTCGGCTTCAGGCAGGATGACGCTTCGAATCTGCTGGTTCCTCGATGTCGGTTGCTCGATGGAAAGAAGTTTAGGATCCGCATTCTTGAGATCCTTGAGGTCCGTCACCTCGGCCTTGTAGCTGTCACCGGGATCGACGTGATAAATCAGAAGGCGAGCCACTCTTTTACCGTGGAAATCCTGGTAGCTCATAAAATCTACGGAGTGCCCAGCTGCTCCCACGCTCTCTTGCAGTCCATAATGGCTGGTCATGCACATCTTATTATTGCCCGAGAAACACACCCTTCCCGATTCGTCAGAAGCGCCATTCGCTTTAGTCAGTAACCTGTCGCCCGGCCTGAATGCGTCAAGAACCGGCTTGGGATCAACCATGGCACCGACCAGTGTTTGCGACCACAAGGGAAAGTAGTCGTCCGAGTCATGCTCAAACACCTGGTCGCCATTAACGATCAACGTCTGCGAGAATTCCGACTGCGACTGGATTGTCCTCCGCCATTTGTTGGGAGCCATCCAAAAGATCTCGACCTCGGTCTTCGAACTTGGATCGCCGCGTTCGGTGAGGATCGCTTTCAAGTGGAATGGAGGACTGCCGGGAGTGGTCAGAGTCGCCTGGACAACGATTGGACTTGGGGAGGACGTTTGGTGTCCGGCAGTTGGTGCTTGAGGCACGGCTGTGGGCGTCCGCCGCGCACATCCAGCGGTCATCAAAAGCAGAAGTATTGCCCCAATGCAACGCGAATTGGCCCACGAGGTCATTGGCGTCGTTCCTTTTGGGACGTCAAATAACACTTAAGATCCGATCTTCTCCAGCATTCCCGCCGTCACCAACTTCTTCTCGATGTGCCGCTCCAGAATCTGGAGAAGAAACTTGCGCAGGTCCGCTCCCACCGCTTTCGGCCAATCAATCTCGGAAAATTCCGAAACGCGCGATCGCAGCATCTGGGCCGCAATCTTTCGCGATTCCGGCGACAATTCCGATGACGCTATGCGCTTGTCGTCGATGCAGACCAAGCCATCGGCCAGCGCGTGATAGAACGCCCGGTTGCCGTCGAGCGCGCGGCCGCACACCAGGCACTCGGAAAACTCCGGCAAAAATCCCATGAGCCGCGTCATCCACAGCTCAAAGTAAGTGAGCGGCATCCACAATACTGCTCCGCGCATCTCCTGCAGCACGGCCAGAGTCAACCGAAAAACTGCGTCGCTCGCTTCGCGGTCGGGCATCAACTCGTCGAGCAACTCTGCGACGTGTGCTAACGCCGTTGCCCTCGCATAGCTGACCTCGTTCGCCATCGGCGACTCGATCACTTCGCAGGAATCCAGCCGCACCAATTCCTGACCTTCGCGAACGTCGTAAACCGCTCGCACATACGTGAGCGGCTCAAGTGCGCCTCCAAAGCGGCGTCTGGACTTCATGGCCGCGCGCGCCACGCCTTTTACTTTGCCTTCCAGACGGGTAAAGAGCGTAACCAGCAGGTCGGACTCACGCAGCGGATACGTGCGCAGAACGATCGCTTCCGACTCCTTCAGCGCCATGGAAGGTTAACAGGTAATGGATGATTGTAATGGAGTGCGGGAGGGATGCAAAGTTGGGGTTGGCTGCGAGCCGCGAGCTTCGGGCTGCGAGCGAGCTATTCGCACGTTGCAAAGCTCTACCATTATGGAAGCTGCGAGTTTTTGTTTGCTCGAAGCGCGCAGCCCGTAGCTCGCAGCCTACTTCTATCGCCCGAAGTATTTCGCATTCCGCTCGGTATATTCCTTCCACTTTTCCGGAAGGTCATCCAGCGCGAAGATGGCCGAGACTGGACACACGGGAACGCAGGCGCCACAGTCGATGCATTCCACGGGATCAATGTAGAGCATCTCTTCCGTCCCAAACTTGTCGGAGTCTTTCTTGGGATGAATGCAATCCACCGGACAGGAGTCGACACAGGCGGTGTCTTTCGTTCCAATGCAGGGTTCGGCAATTACGTAGGCCATAAAATCCTTCTGCTCCTTAGGGTGCTCCCCGGGAGGGTGACTGAACACACGATTCTAGCAAGAACGCGGCTCTCGGTACAGATAGCCGCGTTCAGCAGCAGATTTCGATGGTTGAAGAGCGCAATTGGGCTTTCGAGATGCCGAGAATCAAAATCTTCACCACAAAGGGCACAAAGGAACACGAATGAAAGGCTTGAGATTTTTCGTCCTTCATGCATTCCCTAACTCGGGGTCGAAATTTCGAGTAAGCCGCGCTCCCTATCCTTCGGCCGCTTGCGCTACCGCATTGACGGTTTCCGGCTGCGGCGCCGGAGCCACTGGAATCCTCGCCGGGGCACCGCGCCAAGCGTTGGGTTCGAAGCCTTCCCGCACAAGTTTAAAGATAGTTCGCCGGTTTTGCGCGATCACCTTGACCCACGCCATCTTTCCCATCATGGGGAAGTAGATGCCGCGGAAGCACATTCGTGCAATAAAAATATTGAGGCGATAACCAAGAGGCTGATCGCTTAATGACTCGACCGCATGGGCCAGCGCTTCCGGACTATAAGCCTGATCCCACCCGTATTTTACTTCGGCATGCGCTTCATCAATACTCATCTTCAAAGGCGTGTGCGCCATGGCAAAAGGAATGAATTCCTGCCAGTGCTTCGGCCGTGTCAGCCTGCCAGCCTTCTCCAGGCGTTTGTACAAAGGAGTCGCCGGCAAAGGGGTCAGCAGCCCAAAGATCGGCAGGCCCGGCGGCCAGGTTCGAACTTGTTCAAGCGTTCGCTCGGCAGCTCCCACCGTATCGTTGTCCATGCCAAAAATAAACGANNCACTTGCCGCCTGAATCCGCGATCAGGTCAACGAGCTCTTCATCGCGCAAAAGATTGGCGCTGATCTGGGCGACCCAATGCACTTGCGCTTTTGCAGCAATGATGTCGCGCAGCAGTGATTTCGTGCGCTTGATATTGATGGCAAAGTTGTCGTCGAT